>NZ_JBDJLM010000079.1:0-23080 GCF_039673365.1 Pseudomonas sp. TWI923
GGACCGGCCGGAAAGGGCTGCGCAGCAGCCCCGGCAATCTATGTGATAACGCAAATCCTGGGGCCGCTACGCGGCCCTTTCCGGCCGGTCCGGCGCCCCGGCAAGGCCGCTCCTACAAAAAACCTTCGACAATGAACTCGGCCATGCAATCGGTGATCGGCGACTGCTGTTGCGCGTTGCGCAGCAGCATCACATTGGCCATGTGCAGCTGCGGCAGGCCATCGTCCTCGCCAAGGATGCGCAGCTCGCCGCCGACCAGGCTGTGCAGTTGCGCGGTCACCGCCAGCCCGGCGCTGACGATGGCGAAGATCGCCGCCAGGCTGGGGCTGGTGTAGGCGATACGGTATTCGATGCCCTGTTGCTCCAGGGCATTGCAGGTCCAGGCGCGGCAGAAACAGTCGGTGTTGAACAGCGCCAGCGGCATCGGCCGCTGTTCCTGTGGGCAGTAGCCTCGGGCCGCCGCCCACACCAGCCGTTCCTGGCGCAGCAACTGGCCTATTTCATTGCCGGGTTCACGGGTGACGATGGTCAGGTCCAGATCCTGGCGCAGCATCAGCTGTTTCGACGAGTCGCAGTGCACCTCGACATGGATCAGCGGGTAGGCCTGGGCGAAGCGGGTGAGGATGCCGGGCAGGTAGCGCATGGCATAGTCGTCCGGGGTGCCGATGCGCACCACCCCGACCATGTGTGGCATGCGCAGGGTATTGAATACTTCGCCATGCAGCTTGAGGATGCGCCGGGCGTAACCCAGCAGCACCTCGCCCTCGGCGGTCAGGCGCACCTGGCGGCCGTCGCGCTCGAACAGCTGGCGCTGCAGGATGTCTTCCTCCAGGCGCTTCATCTGCATGCTGACCGCCGACTGGGTGCGGTTGACCACTTCACCTGCGCGGGTGAAGCCGCCTTGCTCGGCAATGGCGACGAAGGTGCGCAGCACGTCGGCATCGAGACTCTGATACTGGGACATTGCATCAATCTCCGAGATGCATGGCATCAGAAACATTCGTTGGATTGATCTTAGGCCTGGGCAGAGACTGAGGCCATCCACACGGAGGGCGTCAAGATGAAAGGTCATTTCAATGTTGCTCACCAGCCGGTATCGGCCCTTAACCATCTGCTGCACGATGCCGGCGGGCTGTTCCTGCGCTGGTACGAGTTGCACCGCCAGCGCGATGAATTGGCGCGCCTGAGCGATGCGACGCTGCACGACCTGGGGCTGTCGCGGGCGGATATCCAGCAGGAAGCCGACCGGCACTTCTGGGAAGACCCGCTGCGCAAGTGAGGGGGTAAGGCCTCGCCGGCCTCTTCGCGGCTAAAGCCGCTCCCACAGGAACACCGCTGCTTGCGGGCTAGCGGTGAACCTGTGGGGGCCGACCGGCACTTTTTGGAAGATCCGCTGCGCAAGTCAGGGGGTGAAGGCTTCGCCGGCCTCTTCGCGGCTAAAGCCGCTCCCACAGGAACACCGCTGCTTGCGGGCTAGCGGTGTTCCTGTGGGAGCGGCTTTAGCCGCGAATGCTATGGTGCAGACACAAGAAGGGTTGTAGATCAATCGGAGGTACAGGCTTTGCCCCTCGAACTGTCCATCCAGCAGGCCCGCCGCCTGGCGCTGTCCGCCCAAGGCTTCGGCAAGTCCCCCGATACCCCGGCCACGCTCGCCAGCCTCAATCGCACATTCCAGCGCCTGGGCGTGGTGCAGATCGATTCGGTCAATGCCCTGGTCCGTTCCCACTACCTGCCGTTGTTCTCGCGCCTGGGCGATTACCCACAGGCGGCGCTCGACCAGCTCGCCTGGGGCACGCGTCGCCAGCGCCGGCTGTTTGAATACTGGGGCCATGAAGCCTCGCTGCTGCCGCTTGCGCTGTACCCGCTGATGCACTGGCGCATGGCCCAGGCCCGTGAAGGCCGGGGCATCTATCGGCAGCTCGCGGCCTTTGGCCGTGATCGTCCCGAGGTGATTGCGCGCGTACTGGCGGCGGTGGCCGAGCGCGGCGCACTGGGCGCTGGCAGCCTGTCGACCCGCGAGGAACGCGCTGGCCCCTGGTGGGACTGGAGCGAAGAGAAACACGCGTTGGAATGGCTGTTCGCCGCAGGTGAGGTGACGGTGGCCGGGCGCCGCGGTTTCGAGCGCCTGTATGACCTGCCCGAGCGGGTGCTGCCCGCCGCCATTCTCGACCAGTCGGTGCCCAGCGAGGCCGAAGCCCATCAGGGCCTGATGCTGCATGCCGCCAACGCGCTTGGTGTGGCTACCGAGCAGGACCTGCGCGATTATTTTCGCCTTTCACCCCAGCACAGCAAGGCAGCCCTGGCCGAATTGCTGGCGGACGGGCGCTTGCAGGCCTGTTCGGTTCAGGGCTGCAAGCAACCCGCCTATCTGGCGGGCACGCCGCGCATCCCCCGGCGCATCCACACCAGCGCCTTGCTGTCGCCGTTCGATTCGCTGGTCTGGGAGCGCAGCCGCACCGAGCGGTTGTTCGACTTCCGCTACCGGCTGGAAATCTACACCCCGGCGCACAAGCGGGTGTACGGCTATTACGTGCTGCCTTTCCTGCACCGCGAGCGCATTGCCGCGCGCCTGGACCTGCGTGCCGAGCGCGCCCATGGGCGGCTGGCGGTGCACGCGGTGCATGAAGAAGAGCGAGGGTTGGACGAGGAGGGCTACCAGGCGCTGGCCATCGAGTTGCGGCGCCTGACCGCTTGGTTGGGGCTTGAGCAGGTGCAGCTCAACTGCCCTCGCGCCGAGGGCAGCCGGCTGCGTCAGGCATTGCTCAGCGGCGCACCTGCTTGAGGGTTTCGGCGATCAGGAAGGCCAGCTCAAGGGACTGGTCGGCGTTCATGCGCGGGTCGCAATGGGTGTGGTAGCGATCGGACAGGGCGTCTTCGGTGATCGGTCGGGCGCCGCCGATGCATTCGGTGACGTTCTGCCCGGTCATCTCGATATGGATGCCGCCGGCATGGCTACCTTCGGCCTGGTGCACCTGGAAGAACTGCTTGACCTCGTCGAGGATCTGCGCGAAGTCGCGGGTCTTGTACCCGCTGCTGGCCTTGATGGTATTGCCGTGCATCGGGTCTGAGCTCCACAGCACCTTGCGCCCTTCGCGCTCGACGGTACGGATCAGCCCCGGCAGGTGCGCGCCGACCTTGCCGGCGCCCATGCGCACGATCAGGTTGAGACGGCCCGGGTCGTTGTCCGGGTTGAGCACGTCGATCAGGCGGATCAGCTCTTCGGGGTCCATGCTCGGCCCGACTTTCACCCCGATCGGGTTGTGCACACCGCGCAGGAATTCGACATGGGCGCCGTCCAGCTGGCGGGTGCGGTCGCCGATCCACAGCATGTGTGCCGAGCAGTCGTAGTAGTCGCCGGTCAGGCTGTCGCGGCGCACGAAGGCTTCTTCATAGTTGAGCAGCAGCGCTTCGTGGGCCGTGAAAAAGCTGGTTTCGCGCAACTGGGGCGCGGTGTCCAGGCCGCAGGCACGCATGAACGCCAGGGTTTCGTCGATGCGGTTGGCCAGTTGGTGGTACTTGTCGGCCAGTGCCGAGTTGGCGATGAAGTCCAGGTTCCACTTGTGCACCTGGTGCAGGTCGGCGAAGCCACCCTGGGCGAAGGCGCGCAGCAGGTTGAGGCTGGCCGTGGCCTGGTGGTAGGCCTGCAGCAGGCGCTCGGGGTCGGGCACGCGGCTGGCGGCGTCGAAGCCGATGCCGTTGACGATATCGCCGCGGTAGGCGGGCAGGGTGACGTTGCCGATGGTTTCATCGTTGGCCGAGCGCGGCTTGGCGAACTGGCCGGCCATGCGCCCGACCTTGACCACCGGGCAGCCGGCGGCGAAGGTCATGACGATGGCCATCTGCAGCAGCACCTTGAAGGTGTCGCGGATCTTCGCCGCCGAGAACTCGGCGAAGCTTTCGGCACAGTCGCCGCCCTGGAGCAGGAAAGCCCGGCCTTCGGTGACCTCGGCGAACTGCCGGCGCAGTTCACGGGCCTCGCCGGCGAACACCAGCGGCGGATAGCTGGCCAGCGTCTGCTCCACCTTCAGCAGGTGGGCGGCGTCCGGGTAGACGGGTTGCTGCTGGATCGGCAGGGCGCGCCAGCTGTCAGGGCTCCAGGGTTGGGTCATCACGGGCTCTATCTATAAGTGTCGGTTCAGGCGTAGCTGCCATGGTACAGCCGCCGACGTGCTTGTTGCACCACCGGCATTGGCGGACAATGCGCGTTTTGCGCAGGCGGTGGTGGGATGGCGACGGAGCGGGAAGAGCGGCTGCTGGCACGGGTGGAGGACGCCTTTGGCGTCATCAGCGTGTACGAGGTGGAGGACTACCGCTTCCTCGAGTTCGGCGACGCCATCGAGCAGAGCTGCACCTTTACCGCCGACCCCAGCTGGCTGGAGTACGACTACACCCGCGCCATGCTGGTCGGCGCGCTGTGTCATGAACAGCCCGAGAGTGCGCTGTTCCTCGGCCTCGGCGCCGGTACCCTGACGCAAGCGTGCCTCAAGTACCTGCCGCTGGACGATGTCGAGGCCATCGAGCTGCGCCCCGACGTGCCGCGCCTGGCCATGGAGTTCATGGGCCTGGACGATGACCCGCGGTTATACGTGCGGGTGGGGGATGCCATGGAACTGCTGCCGACGGCGGAAAAGGCCGACCTGGTCTTTGTCGACCTCTATACCGACCATGGTCCCGGTGTTGGCCACCTGGCCTGGACGTTCCTGGAGAACTGCCAGAAGCAGCTCAACCCGGGTGGCTGGCTGGTGATCAACCAGTGGGCCAGCGATGACGGCAGGCCACTGGGTGCCGCCTTGCTGCGCGGGCTATACCACCGCCATTACTGGGAGTTGCCGGTGAAGGAGGGCAACGTGATCCTGCTGGTGCCAGCCGATCTGGATCAGCAGTTGGACATCGACAGCCTGCGCGCCCGTGCCGAGGCGCTGGCGCCTCGCTTGGGCTACTCGCTGGAATACCTGATCAAGGCGGTGCGGCCGGCTACCTGAAAACCGCGTCGTCTTCTTCGCGGGTAAACCCGCTCCCACAGAGGCTGTGGAGTTCCGAGCCAGTGCTGACCTGTGGGAGCGGGTTTACCCGCGAAGAGGCCGAGACGGATGTAAAAGGGAATCGATTCAGCCCGCCCGGTTCGATGGCCCGATACTGGCCTTTCCTTCAGAAATATTTCTCACGGTTCTCACCGAATTCGTATATAGTACGCGCCGGTCTTTTAGCGGGCCGCAAATCAGGTGGTGCAAATCCTCCGAACCCAGCTTCGGCTGCGCGTCCGCTAGTCGGACTTTCCCAAGACGTTCCCATTTTCAATCGTTTTCGCAAATCCCCGCCGCCAAAGCTGCCTGGGTGACCGTTTGGTCTTTCAAGGCATGTGCAGCTTTGGAGCATGGGTCTTTGCGGATGCACCTAGAGGCAGACCCATGACCCAGGAAACCGGCGGATTCGCCGCTCTCGAACTCAATCCGAATATTGTTGCTGCCGTCGTGGCCACCGGCTACGAAGAGCCGTCGGCCATTCAGCAACAGTCGATCCCGATCATCCTCGCCGGTCACGACATGATCGGCCAGGCGCAGACTGGCACCGGCAAGACCGCTGCCTTCGCCCTGCCGATCCTCAACAAGATCGACGTGAGCAAGCGCGAACCGCAAGCCCTGATCCTGGCGCCAACCCGTGAGTTGGCGCTGCAAGTTGCTACCGCTTTCGAAACCTACGCCAAGCAGATGCCGGGCGTTAACGTGGTGGCTGTATACGGTGGTGCCCCGATGGGCCCACAACTGCGTGCCATCCGTAACGGCGCGCAAATCGTCGTCGCTACCCCTGGCCGTCTGTGCGACCACCTGCGTCGCGACGAGAAAGTCCTGTCCACCGTGCAGTACCTGGTACTGGACGAAGCGGACGAGATGCTCAAGCTCGGTTTCATGGACGACCTCGAAGTGATCTTCGATGCCATCCCGGCCTCGCGCCAGACCGTGCTGTTCTCCGCCACCCTGCCGTCTTCGATCCGTTCGATCGCCGAGCGCCATCTGCGCGAGCCGAAGCACGTCAAGATCCAGAGCAAGACCCAGACCGTCACCGCGATCGACCAGGCCCACCTGATGGTCCATGCCGACCAGAAGATCCCGGCTGTTCTGCGCCTGCTGGAAGTGGAAGAGTTCGACGCGCTGATCGCCTTCGTGCGTACCAAGCAAGCCACCCTGGACCTGGCCGCCGCGCTGGAAGCCAAGGGTTACAAGGCTGCCGCACTGAACGGTGACATCGCCCAGAACCAGCGTGAGCGCGTGATCGACTCGCTCAAGGATGGCCGCCTGGACATCGTCGTCGCTACCGACGTCGCTGCCCGTGGCCTGGACGTACCGCGCATCACTCACGTGTTCAACGTTGACATGCCGTACGACCCGGAGTCCTACGTGCACCGTATCGGCCGTACCGGCCGTGCCGGTCGCGAAGGCCGTGCGCTGCTGCTGGTCACCCCGCGTGAGCGCCGCATGCTGCAGGTCATCGAGCGTGTTACCGGCCAGAAGGTCGCCGAAGCCCGCCTGCCTAACCCGCAAGCCGTGCTCGATGCGCGCATCAAGAAGCTGACCAAGAGCCTGGCGCCGCTGGTGGCCGAGTCCGAGGCCAGCCACGGCGAGTTGTTCGACCGCCTGACCGCCGACCTGGGTTGCAGCGCGCGTGCACTGGCTTCGGCCCTGCTGCGCAAGGCCACCAATGGCCAAGCCCTGGACCTGGCTTCGGTGGAGCGCGAGCAGCCGCTGGTGCCGACCCACAGCCCGCGCGAGCGCAGCACCGGTGAGCGTGGCGAGCGTGGTGAGCGTAGCGAGCGCAGTGGTGACCGCGAGCGTCGTGCGCCGATGCCGCTGGCCGAAGGCCGCGTGCGTTGCCGTACCGCCCTGGGTGCCCGTGACGGTATCGCCGCCAAGAACCTGCTGGGCGCGATCCTCAACGAAGGTGGCCTGGCGCGTGACGCCATCGGCCGCATCCAGGTACGCGACAGCTTCAGCCTGGTCGAGCTGCCGGAAGATGGCCTGGAGCGTCTGCTGACCAAGCTCAAGGACACCCGCGTAGCCGGTAAGCAGCTGAAGCTGCGCCGTTACCGCGAGGATTGATCCTGGCGCTGCAATGAAAAAATCCCCGGCCTTGGTCGGGGATTTTTTTTGCCTGCACCGACCTCTTCGCGGGTAAACCCGCTCCCACAGGTACAGCGCTAAGTTGAAATCCGGCGCAATACCTGTGGGAGCGGGTTTACCCGCGAAGAGGTCCTTCAGTCGAACCGATAGATATCCATCCCCAGCGCCCCCAGGGTAAAGCCCTGGTGCACGATGCCGAAGCGCTCACCTGACCCCATGGCGAAGTACAGCGGCAACAGATGCTCATCGCTGGGGTGGTTGCGCACCGCGAATGGTGCCTGGTGCCGGTACTCCAGCAGCGCCGCTTGGTCACCGGCTCGCAGGCGCTCCACCACCCAGTCACGAAACGCCAGCGCCCAGGGCTCGATGGTCTCTGGCCCGGCATGCCAGTCGAGCTCGCCAAGGTTATGGGTAATGCTGCCCGAGCCGACCAGCAGGATGCCTTCCTCGCGCAGTGCCGACAGTGCCTGGCCGACCTTAAGTTGCAGGGCGGGGCCAGCCTGGCTGGGCAGCGACACCTGGATCACCGGGATATCCGCCGCCGGGTACATCAGCGACAGCGGCACCCAGGTGCCATGGTCGAAGGGGCGTTTGTCGTCCAGCTTGGCGCCCAGCAGATCGGCCACTCGGCGAGCCAGCGCAGGCTCGCCCGGTGCCGGATACTGCACGGCATAAAGGGCCGGCGGGAAACCGTGAAAGTCATGCCAGGTCTGGGGCTGGGGGTTGCTCGTCACCAGCAGCTCGCGGCTTTCCCAGTGGGCCGACACCACCACGATCGCCTTCGGGCGGGGCAGGGCGCGGGCCAGGGCGGCCAGGGCCGGGCCGCTGGCGCCAGGTTGCAGGGCGAGCATGGGCGATCCATGGGAGATGAACAGGCTGGGCAACATGGCGAGGTCCTGGCAGGTAAGATGCTGTCATCTTCGATCAGGAAACGATCGAGATCCAATATAAGTTTTTACGGCTAAATATCGAAAAACCGGGAGGAATCATGGAGCCAGCGTTCTGGCACAAGCGGTGGGCGGACAACCAGATCGGCTTTCACCAGCTCCAGGTGAACCCGTACCTGCAGGCGCACTGGCCGGCGTTGGGCCTGGCCGTCGGGGCTCAGGTGCTGGTGCCCTTGTGTGGCAAGAGCCTGGACCTGCTGTGGCTGGCTGCGCAGGGCTATCGGGTGCTTGGCGTCGAGCTGTCGCGGCGGGCGGTGGAAGACTTCTTTGTCGAGCACGGGCTGCTGGCCGAGGTTTCCCAGCGGGGCGCTTTCGAGGTGTGGCGCTGTGGCGAGATCGAGCTGTGGTGCGGGGATATCTTCGCGTTGAAGGCCGAGGATGTGGCCGGCTGCACCGGGCTTTACGACCGGGCGGCGCTGATTGCCCTGCCGCCCCGGATGCGCGAGCGCTATATGGCGCTGCTGGATGATTTGCCAGCCATCGGCAAGGGCTTGCTGGTGACGCTGGACTACGACCAGTCGTTGATCGACGGGCCGCCGTTTTCGGTGGGGGATGGCGAGGTGCGTCAGGGGTTTGCGGGTTGGCAGGTTATGGAAGCCGAGCAGGTGCAGATTCTCGCAGACAGCCCGAAGTTTCAGAGCGCTGGTGTACCGAGCCTGGTGGAGCGGGTCTACCGGATAGCCCGTTGACTGCGACGGTGGCTGCTCCGGCCCCATCGCCGGCAAGCCGGCTCCCACAGGGTAAGCGCAAGGCTTGGGCTGATGCGTTCGCAGTGGGAGCCGGCTTGCCGGCGATGAGGCCGGTACGGCCACCATGCAGGAATAAAAAAGGGCGACCGAAGTCGCCCTTTTCGCCCAAGCCCTGGATCAGCCGCGGCGGCGCAGTGCGTCGATGCGGTCTTCCAGTGGCGGGTGGCTCATCAGCAGGCCGGCCAGGCCGTGCTTGAGGCCGCCGTTGATGCCGAAGGCCTTCATGGTATCGGGCATGTGCACCGGCAGGCCCTGTTCGCTGCGCAGGCGCTGCAGGGCACCGATCATCGCGCCGGTACCGGCCAGGTGGGCGCCGGCTTCGTCGGCGCGGAACTCGCGGCGGCGCGAGTACCACATGACGATGATGCTGGCGAGGATGCCCAGCACCAGCTCGGCGACGATGGTCGCCACGAAGTAGGCGATACCGTGGCCTTCTTCGTTCTTGAAGATCACCCGATCGACAAAGTTGCCGATGATGCGGGCGAAGAACATCACGAAGGTGTTCACCACGCCTTGCACCAGCGCCATGGTGACCATGTCGCCATTGGCCACGTGGCCGATTTCGTGGGCCAGTACCGCACGCACTTCATCGGGCGAGAAGCGCTCGAGCAGGCCTTGCGATACCGCGACCAGCGCGTCGTTGCGGTTCCAGCCGGTGGCGAAGGCGTTGGCCTCGTAGGCCGGGAAGATACCCACTTCGGGCATCTTGATGCCGGCTTCGCGGGACAGCTCTTCGACGGTCTGCAGCAGCCACTGTTCGTGGCGGGTGCGCGGCTGGCTGATGATCTGGGTGCCGGTGCTCATCTTCGCCATCCACTTGGAGATGAACAGCGAGACCAGCGAACCTGCGAAACCGAACACGGCGCAGAAGACCAGCAACTGGCCCAGGTTGAGGTCAACCCCGTTGGCGGCCATGAACCCGTTGAAGCCGAACAGGCTCAGGGTAATGCTTGCAACCAGCACCACCGCGAGGTTGGTGGCTACAAACAACAGAATGCGCATCATGGTTGTCACGTTCTCCTGACGGATAAGATTGTTGCGTACTGCGGGGGTATATAAGGGGGAGGCCTGGCGGTTTCAACCGGTCGACTATTTCAAACTGTGTACGCGGGGAGTATGGCAGAGGATGCCGGAGAGGCTGTGGGAGAGAGCGTTGCAGGATGTAAGAATGAATCGCCTGTAGGAGCGGCCTTGTGTCGCGATAGGGCTGCGTAGCAGCCCCGACGATTTTGCATGATGCCAAGATCCTGGGGCTGCTGCGCAGCCCTATCGCGACACAAGGCCGCTCCTACACAACGCGGAGCGCGTTACTGCGAGTAGGTGCGCAGGAAGTTGCCGATTCGGCCGATCGCCTGCTCCAGGTCATCCACCCGTGGCAGGGTGACGACGCGGAAGTGGTCCGGCCACGGCCAGTTGAACGCCGTGCCCTGGACGATCAGCAGCTTCTCCGAGAGCAGCAGGTCGAGGGCGAATTTCTCGTCGTTGAAGATCGGGCACACCTTGGGGTCGATACGCGGGAACGCGTACAGCGCGCCCATCGGCTTGACGCAGCTCACGCCGGGGATGTCGTTGAGCAGTTCATAGGTGCGGTTGCGCTGCTCCAGCAGGCGGCCAGGAGGCAGTACCAGGTCATTGATGCTCTGGTAGCCGCCCAGGGCGGTCTGGATGGCGTGCTGGGCCGGCACGTTGGCGCACAGGCGCATGTTGGCCAGCATGTCGATGCCTTCGATGTAGCTCTGGGCATGTTGCTTGGGGCCCGAGATGATCAGCCAGCCGGAGCGGAAGCCTGCCACGCGGTACGACTTGGACAGGCCGTTGAAGGTCAGGCACAGCAGGTCCGGGGCCAGCGACGCAGTGCTGATGTGCACGGCTTCGTCGTAGAGGATCTTGTCGTAGATCTCGTCGGAGAACACCACCAGGTTGTGCTGGCGCGCCAGTTCCAGCATGCCCAGCAGCAGCTCCTTGGAGTACACCGCGCCGGTGGGGTTGTTCGGGTTGATGATCACCAGGGCCTTGGTGTTCGGGGTGATCTTGGCCTTGATGTCTTCGAGGTCAGGGAACCAGTCGGCCTGCTCGTCGCACAGGTAATGCACCGGCTTGCCGCCGGCCAGGCTCACCGCGGCGGTCCACAGCGGGTAGTCGGGGGCCGGGATCAGCACTTCGTCGCCGTTGTTGAGCAGGGCCTGCATCGACATCACGATCAGCTCGGACACGCCGTTGCCCAGGTAGATGTCCTCGATGGTGACGCCTTCGATTTCCTTCTGCTGGCAGTACTGCATCACCGCTTTACGCGCGCTGAACAGGCCTTTGGAATCGCTGTAGCCCTGGGCGGTGGGCAGGTTGCGGATGACGTCCTGGAGGATTTCGTCCGGCGCCTCGAAGCCAAACGGCGCCGGGTTGCCGATGTTCAGCTTGAGGATGCGGTGGCCTTCCTCTTCCAGACGTTTGGCGTGCTTGAGCACCGGGCCGCGAATGTCGTAGCAGACATTGGCGAGCTTGTTCGATTTGCTGAACTGCATGATGGGATCCTGGTTGGACAAGGCGCGGCGCGCCGCCGGTGAAAGGTTTGAAAAGGGCGAGGCGCATGCCAGACTGGCTGGCTTGGAAAGCCAACTAATATACGTTCCACCCGCGCCATAAATAAAGACGGTGCGAGGTGAAATTCAGCCTGCCGAGGTCCCTTCATGCAAAAGATCGACAAGACACTGGACGAGTGGCGCGCCATGCTCGACCCCGCCCAGTACCAGGTGTGCCGCCTCAAAGGCACCGAGCGGCCGTTCAGCGGCAAGTACAACAGCGAGCGGCGCGACGGTATCTACCACTGCATCTGCTGCGACCTGGCGCTGTTCGACGCCAAGGCCAAGTTCGACTCCGGTTGCGGCTGGCCGAGCTTCTACCAGCCAATCGAAGAGGCCGCGATGATCGAGATCCGCGACACCTCCCACGGCATGATCCGCACCGAAGTCACCTGCGCGCAATGCGACGCCCATCTGGGCCACGTGTTCCCTGACGGCCCGCCACCGACCGGCCTGCGCTATTGCATCAACTCGGTGTGCCTGGACCTCAAACCCCGCGATTGAAGGAGCAAACGCATGGCCGATGCACTGCTGGACATCCCCTGTGTCACCCTCGGTGGCGAGCAGAAAGTGCTGGGCGATTTCGCCGGCAAGGCGCTGCTGGTGGTCAACACCGCCAGCCAGTGCGGTTTTACCCCGCAGTACAAGGGCCTGGAGCGCCTGTGGCAGGACTACCGCGAGCAAGGGTTGGTGGTGCTGGGCTTCCCCTGCAACCAGTTCGGCAAGCAGGAGCCGGGCGATGCCCGCGAGATCGCGCAGTTCTGCGAGGTCAATTTCGGCGTGAGCTTCCCGCTGTTTCGCAAGGTCGAGGTCAACGGCCCAGGCGCCCACCCGCTGTTCGCCGCGCTCAAGCAGCGTGCCCCGGGCCTTTTGGGTTCGCAGAAGATCAAGTGGAACTTCACCAAGTTCTTGCTCGATCCGGCCACCGGCAAGGTCATACGCTACGCGCCGACCACCAAGCCCCAGGCCCTGGAGGCCGACATCGAACGTTTGCTCAAGCGCTGAGCGGCACCCAATGATCGATCAGCGCCAGTAACTCTTCGCGGCGGAACGGCTTGGCCAGATAGTCGTTCATGCCGGCGGCGCGGCAGCGTTCGCGCTCCTCGGGCATGGCGTTGGCGGTCAGGGCGACGATGGGCAGTTCCGGCCAGCGTCCGCTCTGGCGGATGCGCCGGCTGGCTTCGTAGCCGTCCATCACGGGCATGTTGCAGTCCATCAGCACCAGGTCGAAGGTTTCCTGCTCCAGAAACTCCAGGGCTTCGGCGCCCTGGGCGGCGACCTGCACCTGGCAGCCGAGCTTGCCCAACAAGCCCTTGGCCACCAACTGGTTCACCGGGTTGTCCTCGACCAGCAGGATGCGCGCCCGACGTTCCTGTGCCAGCGACACCTCATGGGGCAGTGGGGCGTTGGTCTCGCCCTGCAGGGTGCGGCGCAGGGTGTGATAGAGGGCGTTGCGCGCCAGGGGGCGGGCGAGTTGCTGCAGGGGGGCCAGTTGCGTGGCCTGCTCGCTGGGCAGGAAGCTGCCGTAGGCGGTCACCAGCAGGATCGGCGCCTGGATGCTTGGGCGCAGTGCCAGTACCGGGTCCAGGTCATCGGTGATCAGCAGGTCGACGACCCCGTTGAGTTCGCTGGCCGCGTCGATCCGCACGTAGTCCAGCCCCCAGCCCGGCAGCAGCCCTTGCAGCAGCTCGGCCAGGCCGCTGCCGGCATTCGTCAGTGCCGCCACGCGCCCGGCCAGCGGCGCTGGCGGGATCGCCTCGGTGTGGGCGGGCAGCGGCAGGTCGGCGCTGAAGCGGCTGCCAAAGCCGGTTTCCGACTGAATGTGCAGGCGGCCCTGCATGGCCTTGCACAGGTTGTGGGTCAGGGCCAGGCCCAGGCCGGTGCCGCCATACTGGCGGGTGATGCCCGCGCCAGCCTGGGTGAAGGGTTGGAAGATGCGCGCCTGGGCCTCCTCGGGGATGCCGATGCCGGTGTCGCTGACCTCCAGGCGTACGCCACCGACGATGCACGACAGGCGCAGGTCGACGCGCCCGAAGCGGGTGAACTTGAGCGCGTTGGACAGCAGGTTGCTGACGATCTGCCTGACCCGAGTGGGGTCGCCGAGCACGCTGCTGGGGAAGTTCGCGCTGATCAGGCAGGTCAGCTCGACGCTGGCCGCGGCGTTCTGCGACAGCAGGTTGGCGGTGTCTTCGAGCATTGCCCCAAGGTCGAAGGGGATGCGTTCGAGCTCCAGCTGGCCGGCGTCGAACTTGGACAGATCGAGAATATCGTTGAGCAGTTCCACCAGCACTTTGCCCGAGTCGTGGGCGATTGACAGCTGCTGGCGTTGTTCGCCGGCCAGGGGGCTGTCCAGGGCCAGGGCGATCATGCCGAGCATGCCGTTGAGCGGTGTGCGGATTTCGTGGCTCATGTTGGCCAGGAAGGCAGCCCGCGCCTGGGCCATGCCCAGGGCACGCTGACGCGCTTCGTCGAGCTCCTGGTTGGACTGGCTCAGGCGATTGTTGCTGGCCTTGAGCTCGTTGGTGCGGGCCGAGACGATGTCTTCCAGTTCGTTGAGGTATTGCGTCAGGCGGTTCTCGGCGTTGCGCCGCTGCTGGATCTCGGTGGCCATGCTGACGAACTGCTGGTTGGCGACCTTGACCAGCACGCCGATCTCGTCGTTTTCATGGCCCTTGGGGCAGTCCACCCGGGTTTGCCGCGGCGTGCGCGCATCGCCACCGCTCAAGGCACTGATCACCGTGACCAGCGGTTTGGTCAGCATCAGGTAGAACAGCGCCAGGAGGATGCCGGTGAGCACCAGGCTGCGGGCGAAACCGTTGAGCAGGGTAACCCCGGCGCGGTCGAGGAAGCGCCCGCCGAAGGCAAAGGTGTCGACGTCCAGGTACAGGGTGCCCAGGTACTCGCCGGGCATGTGCGCCAGGTACAGGCGGTCCTGGAACTGGCGCTGCTCGCCGAACAGGAAGTCCGACAGCGGTCGGTAGCGGCTTTCCAGCCTGGGGCGCTCGGTGTCGGCCAGTACCGTGTCGTTGTTGTCGATCAGGCGGGCGCGCAGCAGCGCCGGAGATTTGAGCAGGCCACCGGTGAGTTCCTGGGCCAGCTCGGTGTCGATGTTGTAGGCAATCCGTGAGGCGGTGTCGTGGCTGATCTTCAGCAGCGCCTGAATTTCACGGTTGATGGACGCGTCTTCGCTGGCATAATCGATGCCGATCTGGATGAGACTGAGCAATGTTCCCAGGATGAAGCCGACCAGGACTGTCAACCGGGCTTGCTTGTATGACAGGCGATTGGTGAACTTGATATCCATGGGTCCCAAGCCGGTGATGTGCTCCGTGCGCTGCGCAAGCATAGCCGATCAGCCCTGGCTGCTGGCGGGTCTGTCAAACATTCAGCCTTGACTGCCATCGCGGGGCAAGCCCGCTCCCACGCCTTCACTACCTGGCGTGGGAGCGGGCTTGCCCCGCGATGAGGCAGCCGTCGCCGATCGACTTTTTCACGTGTATGATCGCGCGCGCTCGCACCCTGGGCCGCACCGATGTGGCCCCCGCCCTACTCCCAGGATTGATTCATGCTCAAGGCTCTGCGTTATTTCGGCTGGCCCCTGCTCACCGGCGTATTGATCGCCTTGCTGGTTATCCAGCGTTTCCCGCAATGGGTCGGCCTGCCCAGCCAGGACGTCAACCTGCAGCAGGCCCCGCAGACTACCCGGATCATGCAGGGCCCGGTCTCCTATGCCGATGCCGTGACCCTGGCCGCCCCGGCGGTGGTCAACCTGTACACCACCAAGGTGGTCAACAAGAGCGCCCACCCGCTGTTCGAAGACCCGCAGTTCCGGCGTTTCTTCGGCGACAACCTGCCCAAGCAGCGGCGCTGGGAATCGAGCCTGGGTTCGGCGGTGATCATGAGCCCCGAGGGCTACCTGCTGACCAACAACCACGTCACCAGTGGTGCCGACCAGATCGTCGTGGCGCTCAAGGATGGCCGCGAAACCCTGGCCCGGGTCATCGGCAGTGACCCGGAAACCGACCTCGCGGTACTGAAGATCGACCTCAAGAACCTGCCGGCGATCACCATCGGTCGTTCGGACAACATCCACATCGGCGACGTCACCCTGGCCATCGGCAACCCCTTCGGCGTCGGCCAGACCGTGACCATGGGCATCATCAGCGCCACCGGCCGCAACCAGCTGGGCCTGAACAACTACGAAGACTTCATCCAGACCGACGCGGCGATCAACCCGGGCAACTCTGGCGGCGCGCTGGTCGATGCCAACGGCAACCTGGTGGGCATCAACACGGCAATCTTCTCCAAATCCGGCGGTTCGCAAGGCATCGGCTTCGCCATTCCGGTCAAGCTGGCGCTGGAGGTGATGAAATCGATCGTCGAGCACGGCCAGGTGATCCGTGGCTGGCTGGGCATCGAAGTGCAGCCGCTGAGCCAGGAGCTGGCCGAGTCGTTCGGCATGCAGGGGCGCCCGGGCATCGTCGTGGCGGGGATTTTCCGCGATGGCCCGGCGGCACGTGCGGGGCTGCAGTTGGGGGATGTGATCCTCAGCATCAACGGCGAACCGGCCGGCGATGGCCGCAAGTCGATGAACCAGGTGGCGCGGATCAAGCCTACCGAGAAGATCACCATCGAAGTGGTGCGCAATGGTCAGCAACTGAAGCTGATCGCCGAGGTGGGGCTGCGGCCACCACCGGCGCCGGTGGCCGCAAAAGAAGAGAACTAAGACTACACAGACCGCCCTGTAGGAGCGGCCTTGTGTCGCGATGGGAAGCGTAAGCGGCCCCAGGTTTTCAGCTTCGCAGCACATATCCCCGGGGCCGCTACGCGGCCCATCGCGACACAAGGCCGCTCCTACAGTTGACCGCGTCAGCCGCTGCAAAAAGGGCTGCAAAGCAGCCCTTTTTTCATCAATGCAGGATCTGGCTCAGGAACAACTTGGTCCGGTCACTGCGCGGCCGGTCGAAGAACTCGTCCGGCGCCGCCTGCTCGACGATCTCGCCCTTGTCCATGAAGATCACCCGGTTCGCCACGGTGCGGGCAAAGCCCATCTCGTGGGTCACGCAGAGCATGGTCATGCCGTCCTCGGCCAGGCTGACCATGGTGTCGAGCACTTCCTTCACCATCTCCGGGTCGAGCGCCGATGTCGGTTCGTCGAACAGCATGATCTTCGGTTTCATGCACAGCGCCCGGGCAATCGCCACGCGCTGCTGCTGACCACCGGACAACTGCCCCGGGTACTTGTGCGCCTGCTCTGGAATACGCACGCGCTCCAGGTAGTGCATGGCGATTTCCTCGGCCTTGCGCCGCGGCATCTTGCGTACCCACATGGGCGCCAGGGTGCAGTTCTCGAGGATGCTCAGGTGCGGGAACAGGTTGAAGTGCTGGAACACCATGCCTACCTCGCGGCGGATCGCCTCGATCTGCTTGAGGTCGTTGGTCAGCTCCACGCCGTCGACGACAATGCGCCCCTGCTGGTGCTCTTCCAGGCGGTTGAGGCAGCGGATGGTGGTCGACTTGCCCGAGCCGGACGGCCCGCACAACACGATGCGCTCACCCTGGCGCACGTTCAGGTTGATGTCCTTGAGCACATGGAACTGGCCGTACCACTTGTTCACGCCCTGCATCTGGATGATGCCTTCGGGGCCGGCAGGCTGCTTGATCGCTTCACTCATTTCGAAACTCCTAACGCTTGTGGCCAGTGTCCAGCTTGCGCTCCAGGTGCATGGAGTAGCGGGACATACCGAAACAGAAAATCCAGAACACCAAGGCGGCGAACACGTAGCCCTCGGTCGCCATGCCCAGCCAGGCAGGGTCGGCAGCCGCCTGCTTGACGCTGTTGAGCAGGTCGAACAGGCCGATGATGATCACCAGGCTGGTGTCCTTGAACAGGGCAATGAAGGTGTTGACGATGCCGGGGATCACCAGCTTGAGCGCCTGGGGCAGGATCACCAGGCCCATCGCCCGCCAGTAGCCCAGGCCCATGGCCGCGGCAGCTTCGTACTGGCCCTTGGGGATGGCCTGCAAACCACCGCGCACCACCTCGGCGATGTACGCCGACTGGAACAGGATCACGCCGATCATCGCCCGCAGCAGCTTGTCGAAGCTCATGCCCTCGGGCAGGAACAGCGGCAGCATCACCGAGGACATGAACAGCACGGTGATCAGCGGCACGCCGCGCCAGAACTCGATGAAGGTGACACAGACCACCTTAACTGCCGGCATGTTCGAACGGCGCCCCAGGGCCAGCAGGATACCCAGCGGCAGCGCACCGACGATGCCGACCGTGGCGATCACCAGGGTGAGCATCAGGCCGCCCCACTGGTTGGTGGGTACGTTGGCCAGGCCCAGGTAGCCGCCATGCAGCAGGGTGTAGGCCAGCACCGGGTACAGCACCAGGAAGCCCAGCCCGTAAACGGCCTTGCGGGGGAAGCGCTTGATGAACAACGGTGCGGCGCCGAGCACCGCGAGCCAAACGGTCAGGTCGACGCGCCAGCGCAGCTCGCTGGGGTAGTAGCCATACATGAACTGGCCAAAACGCTGCTGGATGAACACCCAGCAGGCGCCGTCCTTGGTGCAGTCGGCACGGGTGGTGCCGACCCAGTTGGCATCGATGAACGCCCATTGCAGCAAGGGCGGCACGATCAGCCACACCAGGTACAGGGCGAACAGCGTCAGCAGGGTGTTCAGCCAGCTGGAGAACAGGTTGGCCCGCATCCAGGCGAGCACGCCGATGGTCTTCACCGGTGGCGGCATGTCAGGTTTGAAAACATGAGCTGTCACGGAAGTACCCTCACCGTTCGATCAGCGCAATGCGCTTGTTGTACCAGTTCATCAACAGCGAAATGCTGATGCTGATGGCGAGATAGACGCTCATGGTGATGGCGATCACCTCGATGGCCTGGCCGGTCTGGTTGAGCACGGTACCGGCGAACAGCGAGACCATCTCCGGGTAGCCGATGCCGGCAGCCAGCGACGAGTTCTTCGCCAGGTTCAGGTACTGGCTGGTCAGCGGCGGAATGATCACCCGCAGCGCCTGAGGGATGATCACCTTGCGCAGCGTCGGGCCTTCGCGCAGGCCGAGCGAGCGGGCCGCTTCGGTCTGGCCATGGCTGACCGAGCGAATGCCGGAGCGCACGATTTCAGCGATGAACGCTGCGGTATAGATCGTCAGTGCCAGGGTCAACGCCAGCAGTTCGGGGATCAGCACCCAGCCACCGACGAAGTTGAAGCCCTTGAGCTGCGGCACTTCCCAGTGCACCGGGCTGCCGAACAGCAGCGCGCAAACGCCAGGGATGCCGACCAGCAACAGCAGGCCGACCCAGAACTTGTGGAACGGCTGGCCGGTCTCGTCGAAGCGCTTGTTGGCATGGCGCACCATCAGCACGATGGCGACGATTGCCAGCGCCAGCGCCGCCGCGAACGGCCAGAAGCCCTCGGCCATCGAGGCACCGGGCATGTTCAGGCCACGGTTGCTGATGAAGAATGTGTCGTCGATATTGATGCTGCCCCGCGGCCCCGGAAGGGTGAGGAACACCGCGAAGTACCAGAACAGGATCTGCAGCAGCGGCGGGATGTTGCGGAAGGTTTCCACGTATACCGTCGCCAGCTTGTTGATCATCCAGTTCTGCGACAGCCGTGCCACGCCGATGATGAAGCCCAACAGCGTCGCCAGGATGATGCCGATGAAGGTCACCAGCAGGGTGTTGAGCAGGCCGATGACGAACACCCGGGCATAGCTGTCCGATTCCACATAGGGGATCAGGTGCTGGGCAATGCCGAAGCCGGCACTGCGCTCGAGGAAGTCGAAGCCCGAGGTGATGCCCCGGTGCTGCAGGTTGGTCTGGGTGTTGTGGAACAGGTACCAGCCCAGGCCGGCCACGAAGACCACCGTGACGATCTGGAACAGCCACGCGCGCACACGTGGATCGCTAAGGGAAAACCCTTTCCGTGCGCCGATTTGATTTTGCATGAAGTGCCCCGAAAAGAAGGGAGTCGAACGACCTGCGGCGGCAGGATACCGCCGCAGGGTGCAGGCATCAGCGCACTGGCGGTGCGTACTGGATGCCGCCGTTGTTCCACAGGGCGTTCAGGCCGCGGTCGATCTGCAGCGGGGTTTCCTTGCCCAGGTTCTTCTCGAACACTTCGCCGTAGTTGCCGACCTGCTTGACGATCTGTACCACCCAGTCCTTCGGCAGCTTCAGGTCCTTGCCGTACTCGCCGTCGGCGCCGAGCATACGGGCGACGTCGGGGTTCTTGGTGGCCTTGGCTTCGGCCTCGACGTTCTTCGAGGTGATGCCCATCTCTTCGGCATTGAGCATGGCGAACAGGGTCCACTTGACGATGCTGAACCACTCTTCGTCGCCTTTGCGCACCACCGGGCCCAGCGGCTCCTTGGAGATGGTTTCCGGCAGTACCACGTATTCGGTCGGCGCGGCCAGCTTGGAGCGCTGTGCGTAGAGCTGCGACTTGTCGGAGGTCAGTACGTCGCAACGGCCCGACTCCAGCGACTTGGCGCTCTCGTCGGAGGTGTCGAAGGTGATCGGGGTGTACTTCAGGCCATTGGCGCGGAAGTAGTCGGAGACGTTCAGTTCGGTGGTGGTACCGGCCTGGATGCAGATGGTGGCGCCGTCGAGCTCCTTGGCGCTGGAAACGCCGAGCTTCTTGTTCACCAGGAAGCCGATGCCGTCGTAGTAGGTGACGCCGGCGAACACCAGGCCCATGCCGGCATCGCGCGAGCTGGTCCAGGTGGTGTTGCGCGACAGCACGTCGACTTCGCCGGACTGCAGCGCAGTGAAGCGTTCCTTGGCGTTGAGCTGGCTGAACTTGACCTTCTTGGCGTCGCCGAACACGGCGGCGGCCACGGCGCGGCAGACATCGGCATCGATACCGACGATGTTGCCTTTGGCGTCAGGGACCGAGAAACCTGGGAGACCATCGCTCACGCCACACTGGACGAAGCCCTTCTTCTGCACCGCGTCGAGGGTGGCGCCGGCCTGGGCGAAGCTGGTGGCGCCCAGCGCAGCGGCGGCGGTCAGGACTGCCAGGGTGGTTTTCAACATCTTCATCAACAACCTCCAAATCGCTCTTGTTGTACGAGCCGGAATTGCACCGCACCCTTATGAGGCGCATCCGACCCCGTGTTGGCTTGTTTTTGGGTCAATTGGCGCAATGAGCTGTTCTATGACAGCCTTTATATCCACACGAGGGGTGTTACCGTGACTGGCCCACTCCTTCGCATGACAAGGTCGTAGCAAAGGGCGTACCACAGTTGCTGGCTTAAGCGATTAAGCGGGCGTCAAGTAGGAAAAGTTGTAGAGTTGCGACATCTTTTTCTGGCATTAACCTCCACCGCCTTCTTTTTACGCACTCATTACGTACGCACGCACTTTTTCGGAGCAGTCATGACCAACCCGCTGATTCTCGAACCCCAGAACACCGCCGACGCCTGTGTGATCTGGTTGCACGGCCTGGGGGCCGACCGTTACGACTTCCTACCGGTGGCCGAGTTTCTCCAGGAGCGCCTGCTCAGCACCCGCTTCGTCATGCCCCAGGCCCCTACCCGCCCGGTGACCATCAACGGCGGCTATGAAATGCCCAGCTGGTACGACATCAAGGCCATGACCCCGGCACGGGCCATCGACGAAGCGCAGCTTGAGGAGTCGGCCGGGCAGATCATCGCGCTGATCAAGGCCGAACAGGCCAAGGGCATCAACCTGTCGCGGATCATCCTGGCGGGCTTTTCCCAGGGTGGCGCCGTGGTGCTGCACACCGCTTATATAAAGTGGCAGGAAGCCCTGGGCGGGGTGATCGCCCTGTCCACCTACGCCCCGACCTTCACCGACAGCCAGCAACTGAGCGCCTGCCAGCAGCGCACACCCGCGCTGTGCCTGCACGGCGTGCATGACCCGGTGGTGATCCCATCGATGGGCCGCACGGCGTTCGAGTACCTCAATACCTGGGGTGTGGCCGCGCAATGGCACGAATACCCAATGGAACACGAGGTGGCGGTGGCCGAGCTGAACGATATCCACGACTGGCTGAGCCGCCAGTTGCAGTGAGCCTGTAGCCGCCCGAGCATTGCACTACGCCGCGCCCGATTCTTGCATTACACTGCCCGGCGTACATTCCTTAACCAGTTGACGAGACGATCGTGCTCAAGGCACTCAAGAAAATATTCGCCAAGGGAGACGCCGCGCCGCCAGCCGCCGAGCCCGTCGCCGTGACCCCGCCCGCGCCGGCACCGCAACCGGCCGCAGAAAATACTGCGCCGCGCGCCAGCGCCAAGCCCAAAGCCGCGCCGGCCGCCGCCGACAAGCCGGCCACCGAGCCAGTCCGCGCGCAGCAGCCCGCCACGCCAAAGCCACGTCGCGAGCGCAAACCCAAACCCCAGGCCAGCCTGTGGAAGCCCGAAGACTTCGTGGTCGAGCCGCAAGAGGGCAAGACCCGCTTCCACGACTTCAAGCTTTCCAACGAGCTGATGCATGCCATCCACGACCTCGGGTTCCCATATTGCACGCCGATCCAGGCCGGCGTACTGGGCTACACCCTGCGTGGCCAGGACGCCATTGGTCGGGCCCAGACCGGCACCGGCAAGACCGCCGCGTTCCTGATCTCGATCATCTCGCAGCTGCAGCAGACCCCACCGCCCAAAGAGCGCTACATGGGCGAACCGCGCGCGCTGATCATCGCCCCGACCCGCGAACTGGTGGTACAGATCGCCAAGGACGCCGTGGCCCTGACCAAATACAGCGGCCTGAACGTGATGAGCTTCGTCGGCGGCATGGACTTCGACAAGCAGCTCAAGGCCCTCGAAGCCCGCCACTGCGACATCCTGGTGGCCACTCCGGGCCGTCTGCTGGACTTCCAGCAGCGTGGCGAAGTGCACCTGGACATGGTCGAGGTGATGGTGCTGGACGAAGCCGACCGCATGCTCGACATGGGCTTCATCCCCCAGGTGCGGCAGATCATCCGCCAGACCCCGCCGAAGAGCGAGCGCCAGACCCTGCTGTTCTCCGCCACCTTCACCGACGACGTGATGAACCTGGCCAAGCAGTGGACCACCAACCCGGCCATCGTCGAGATCGAACCGGAGAACGTCGCCAGCGAAACCGTCGAGCAGCACGTCTACGCGGTGGCCGGCAGCGACAAGTACAAACTGCTGTACAACCTGGTCACCCAGCACAAATGGGAACGGGTGATGGTGTTCGCCAACCGCAAGGATGAAGTGCGGCGCATCGAGGAAAAACTGGTGCGCGACGGCATCAACGCCGCCCAGCTTTCCGGCGACGTGCCGCAGCACAAGCGCATCCGTACCCTGGAAAATTTCCGCGAAGGGCGCATCACCGTGCTGGTGGCCACCGATGTGGCCGGCCGTGGCATCCACATCGACGGCATCAGCCATGTGATCAACTTCACCCTGCCGGAAGACCCGGATGACTACGTGCACCGCATTGGCCGGACTGGCCGCGCGGGTGCCGAGGGTGTGTCGATCAGCTTCGCCGGTGAGGACGACTCCTACCAGTTGCCGGCGATCGAGGAACTGCTGGGGCGCAAGATCAAGTGCGAAATGCCCCCGGACGAGCTGCTCAAGCCGGTGCCGCGCAAAGGGCACTGAGGCGACTGTCACACTTATTGGGGCTGCTCTGCAGCCCTTCGCGGGTCAAGCCCGCTCCCACAGGCGACTCCTGTGG
>NZ_JBDJLM010000080.1:0-22903 GCF_039673365.1 Pseudomonas sp. TWI923
TTTGTTTCTTAAACCCCCTACCCCATTGTTTTGGTGCATCGGTTGGTGGTTTTTTATCCCCCCGCCAAGGGGCCGACACCGAACGCAAAGGTTTGCGAATACCCCGGCCCGACACTCAAGTATTCCCCCGCGACGCCGATCCATTGGCACCAGCGTCCCGGAAGAGGGCGCGATTCCCCGTCGATAGGAAGCGGGTGGTCAGCGTGATCAGGATGATCCCGGCCTCTTGCCAGGAGCTCTCCCATGTCTCAACCGCGTGCCCGTATCGCCTCGCAGCTCGGTATCGCCCTCGCCATCGTGCTGGCGCTGGTGATCACCGGCAGTACCCTGTTCGCCCTGCGCTCGCTGGACGACGCCAACCTCACCACCCGCCAGGCCCACCTGGGCAGCGAAGCGCGGCTGCTGGCCGACCAGCTGGACACCTTCCACGGTTCGCTCAGGGACAACACCCAGCGCCTCAGCGGGCTGTTCGAGCGCCGCTTCGCCACCGGCCTGGCCCTGCATGCGGGCGAGACGGTCAGCGTGGCCGGGGTCGCCACCCCGGCGCTGTACCTGGGCGAACACCTGCTGAACAACGATTTCCGCCAGGTCGACGAGTTCCAGCAGATGACCGCCGGGGTCGCCACCCTGTTCGTGCGCAGCGGCGACGACTTCGTGCGCATCAGCACCTCGCTGACCAAACAGGACGGTAGCCGCGCCATCGGCACCCAGCTCGATCGCCAGCACCCGGCCTACGCCAAGCTGATGGCCGGGCAGACCTACGTCGGCCGCGCCGTGCTGTTCGAGCGCAACTACATGACCCGCTACGTGCCGGTCAGTGACGGCAGCGGCCGGGTGATCGCGGTGCTGTTCGTCGGCTTCGACTACACAGACGCGCAAAACGCCCAGTTCGCCAACCTCAAGCGCTTCCGTATCGGCCAGACCGGCTCGCTGGCGCTGCTCGACGAGCAGGGCAAGTGGCTGGTGCCGCCGGCCGAGGTGCGTGACGGCGAGGCCGCGGCCCAAGCCATCAAAGGCCTCAAGGCCGGCGAGGGGCGCTTCTGGGAGAGCGCTGGCGTGCCGCAGTTCAGTGTCGCCATGCCGTTCGCCGAGGGCCCATGGACCGTGGTGGCGAGCATGCCGCAGGCAGAAATCCGTGAGGTGACCTGGAGTGTCGGCCTGCGCCTGGCCATCGGCAGCCTGCTGGCCATGCTGCTGGCCGTGGTCGCCACACTCTGGCTGCTGCGCCGCAAGCTGCGCCCGCTGGGCGACCTGGTGCGCCAGGCCGAGGCGCTGGGGGCCGGCAACCTCGATGCCCGCCTGAGCGTCACCAGCCATGACGAGATCGGCCAGCTGGCGCGCGGGTTCAACCAGATGGCCGATGCCCTGGCGACCATGGTCGAGCATATCCGCGAGGCCTCGGAGCAAGTCAGCGGCCGCGCCCGTTCGCTGTCGGGCCTGTCATCCGGTGCCTGCGAGGGCATGGAGCAGCAGTCCGGCGAGATCACCAGCATGGCCGGCGCGGTGGAAGAGTTCAGCGCCACCTCGATGAACATCGCCGACAACATGGCCGGCACCGAACGCATGGCCCGCGACAACGCCCAGCAGACCCGCATCGGCCGCAATGCCATGGATGAAGCCTCGGCCTCGCTCAAGCAGATTGCCCAGGCGTTGGGCGGTACCGCGACGGTGATGGACACCCTGGGTGCCCGTTCGCAGGAGATCGGCGGTATCGTCGGGGTGATTACCGCGATTGCCGAACAGACCAACCTGCTGGCGCTCAACGCCGCCATCGAGGCGGCCCGTGCCGGCGAGCAGGGCCGTGGCTTTGCCGTGGTGGCCGACGAGGTACGTGGCCTGGCCGCGCGCACCCGCCAGGCCACCGATGAGATCTCCGGGATGATCGCCAGCATCCAGCAGCAGACCGGCCATGCCATCAGCACCCTGGAGCAGGGCAACCAGCTGATGCAGGAAGGTCTGGCGCGCAACGACAAGGTGGCCGAGGCCCTGGCGCGCATCGACGAGCAGAGCCGCACGGCGGGTGAGCAGTTCGCGGTGATCAGCACGGCGACCCAGGAGCAGAGCAGCACCGCGACGGTGCTTAGCCGGAATCTGCAGAGCATTGCCCAGGCCAACAGTGAGCAGCGTGATGTGGCCAATGAACTGGCCATGACGGCGCGTGAACTGGAGGGGCTGGCGGGGCAGTTGCGCCAGGAAGTGGATCGGTTCCGAGTCAGGTAACAGCGGTTGTCTGTACCGGCCCCTTCGCGGGTAAACCCGCTCCCACAGGGACTCTGCAAGCACGGCAACCTGTGGGAGCGGGTTTACCCGCGAAGGGCCGCAAGGCGGCCCCGGGATCTCGAACCCTACATCGCTCCCAGATCCAACGCCTGCGCACACGCCTGCAACGACCGTCGTTCGCTCTGCGCATACAACCCCAGCTCATCCTGCACGGCCAGCCCCAGCGCCGCCTCGAATGCCTCGCGGTTGGCATTGCTGCCGTACTCGGCCTGGCCCTCGTCGCCCAGGTTGGACTGGAAGATCCCTGCCGCACTCACCGGCAGGAAATCCTCGTACACCAGCGCCTCGTAATGCACGTGGCCAGCGTCGATCAGCCCTTGCAGGGTGGTCGGGCGATCCGCCTGGCCGCGCGCGGCCAAGCCCTGTTCGGTAGCGAAGTAGCGGAAGTACGCCAGCCCCTGTTCGCGCATCTGCGCCAGGTCATCGGGGAACTCGGCGAACTGCGCCTCCAGCAGCGCCTTGTAGCGTTCGGCATTGGCCTCGGCCGGCACGCCGCCCAGGGCGGCGCGGGTGGCGTCGAGCAGGCGGTCGTACAGCTGGCGGCCCTTGGGCGTCAGCGCCGCGCCGCGCTGTTCGATCTCGCCGAAGCGCGCCGTGTGGCTGCCCTGGGCATCGCTGAAGGCGACCTTTTCCTGCAATGCCTTGAAGCTGGTCTGGCGCAGCAGGATCGGGTGGCGACGGGTGGGCGGGCCTTCGACCACGGCTTTGGGCGGGATGCCTTTGGCCGGCATGCCGACCTGGATCGCGTCGATGTCCAGGGTGCGTGGGGTCAGGTGGTTGATGTGCGGGCCCTTGAACGCCACCACGTCGGCGATCAGACGGTGCTGATCGTGCAACTGCTGGTACTGCTCGGCGGTGACCGTGGCGTCCTGGTGCCAGCGGAAGGTGTGCAGGGCTTCGTTGACGAAGTGCTCGGCGTCGCTCGCGTTCAGGCCTCCGTCGCGTTCGCACTGGGCAATCAGCTCCAGCGTTCGCGGGGTGAAGATCTGCCGTTGCTTGAGGATGCCCTGGGCCAGTTCGCGCAATTGCGGGTTGTCGATCAGCTCCAGGCGCAGCAGCGAGGTGAATACGCGGAACGGGCTGACGTGCAGCGACTGTTCGTGCACCGCGCGAAAGGCGGTGGAATGCACCGGCACACCGGCCGAACTGAGGTCGTAGTAGCCGACCGGGTGCATGCCCATCACCGCGAACAGCCGGGCGATGGTGGCGAGTTCTTCGGCGGTGCCGACGCGGATGGCGCCGTGGCGCTCCTGGTCGAGGCGCTCGATCTCGCCGGTCCAGCGCAGGGCCTCGGCCACCTTGGGCTGCTCGGCCATGACTTGCTGGTTGATCTCGCTCACCAGCTCAAGCAGCGTGCCGTACAGGGGCACTTCCTGTTTGTACATGAGCGACATGGCGGCAGAGAACTGCGCGCGGATGCTGTCGGGGCTGACGAAATCGTGGGCGGGCATCGCAAGCTTCCTGGTTGGGTTCGGACGCTTACATGAAAGCTGGGAATGGAGTTGCCATACAAGCGAAAAAAAGTGGGTGTTTCATTCCATTTTTGATCGACCTTGAGGGCCCTTTCGCGGGTAAACCCGCTCCCACAGATATTCCACTGGCCTTGAGCCTTGCGTGACCCCTGTGGGAGCGGGTTTACCCGCGAAGAGGACTTCAAGCCATAAGTTGCTCGCGAACCCATTCGACCAACGCCCGCACCTTCGGCACCTCCGCCGCATGCTCGGCATACGCCAGGTAATGCGCGCCACTGCTCTTCATCGCATGGTCCCAGGCCATCACCAGGCTGCCCTCGGCCAGCTCCCTGGCCACCAGATAGCGCGGCACCAGCGCCACCCCACAGCCCGACTGTGCTGCGCTCAACGCCATATAGAACGTATCGAAACGCGGCCCGTGGTAGCTGTTGTCGGTGTGCAGCCCCTGCTCCAGGAACCACTCATGCCACGCCTCCGGGCGTGAGGCGCTTTGCAGCAGCACCAGCTCTGCCAGCGCACCGGCGTCTGCCAGCGTGCGCCCCTGCAGCAATTCAGGCGCGCACACCGGCACCACCTCCTCGCCGAACAGCTCCACGCAGGTCGCCCCCGGCCAGGTGCCCTGGCCGTAGAAGAACACCACGTCCGCCGACCCTTGCAGCAGGGCGAACGGCTCCATCTCGTTGCGGATGTCCAGGTGGATGTTGGGGTGGCGCTTGCCGAAGCCTTTCAGGTGCGGGATCAGCCAGCGCACGCCAAAACTCGGTTGAGTGGCTACCTTGAGTACTTCGGTCTGCGTGCCGTAGGTCTGCACGTAGCGGCTGGACATGTCGACCTGGGTGAGGATCTTGTTGACCTCGGCCAGGTACAACGAGCCTGCGGGGGTCAGCTGCAGGCGCCGGCGGATGCGCAGGAACAGGTGGTGGCGCAGCATCTCCTCCAGTTGCGCGACCTGCTTGCTGACCGCGCTCTGGGTCAGGTGCAGCTCTTCGGCGGCACGGGTGAAGCTCAGGTGGCGCGCCGCAGCCTCGAAGCACTGCAGGGCGGTCATGGACGGTACCAGGCGTTTGGACATAGCGGTCTCTGCGTCTCGAATCATTACCTGCCGGAATGATATGCGGAATAAAGGTCGTTTGTTGCACTTGTGTAATCGGATTAATACTGACCCACGTCATTTTCCAACCCTTCACCCGATGTAGGAGAAGCACAATGGTTGCTGGATTGCTCGAGCGCCTTGGCGTTGCCGCCACGGCTTACACCCAGGGCGACTACCCTGTTCACACCCCGATCGACGGCAGCCAGATCGCCTCGGTGAAACTGCTCGGCAAGGCCGACACCATCGCCCGCATCGACCAGGCCCAGCAGGCCTTCGAAGCCTGGCGCAGCGTGCCGGCCCCGCGCCGTGGCGAGCTGGTGCGCCTGTTCGGTGAAGTGCTGCGCGAACACAAGGCCGACCTCGGCGAGCTGGTCTCGATCGAAGCCGGCAAGATCACCCAGGAAGGCCTGGGCGAAGTGCAGGAAATGATCGACATCTGCGACTTCGCCGTCGGCCTGTCGCGCCAGCTGTACGGCCTGACCATCGCCTCCGAGCGCCCGGGCCACCACATGCGTGAATCCTGGCACCCGCTGGGCGTGGTCGGCGTGATCAGCGCCTTCAACTTCCCGGTCGCCGTGTGGGCGTGGAACACCGCGCTGGCCCTGGTGGCCGGTAACTCGGTGGTGTGGAAGCCGTCCGAGAAGACCCCGCTCACCGCCCTGGCCTGCCAGGCACTGTTCGAAAAAGCCCTGAAAGCCTTCGGCGATGCGCCAGCCGGCCTGAGCCAGCTGGTGATCGGCGGCCGCGAAGCCGGTGAAGCCCTGGTCGACGACCCGCGCGTGCCGCTGGTCAGCGCCACCGGCAGCACCCGCATGGGCCGTGAAGTGGGCCCACGGGTGGCGGCGCGCTTCGGCCGCAGCATCCTCGAACTGGGTGGCAACAACGCCATGATCCTCGCCCCGAGCGCAGACCTGGACCTGGCCGTGCGCGGCATCCTGTTCTCCGCCGTCGGCACCGCCGGCCAGCGCTGCACCACCCTGCGCCGCCTGATCGTGCACCGTTCGATCAAGGATGAAGTGGTTGCCCGGGTCAAGGCCGCCTACGCCAAGGTGCGCATCGGCGACCCACGCAAGGACAACCTGGTCGGCCCGCTGATCGACAAGCTGTCGTTCGACGCCATGCAAGGCGCGCTGGCCAAGGCCCGCGACGAAGGCGGCCAGGTATTCGGTGGCGAGCGTCAGCTGGCCGAGCAGTACCCGAACGCCTACTACGTGACCCCGGCCATCGCCGAGATGCCGGCCCAGAGCGACGTGGTGCGCCACGAGACCTTCGCGCCGATCCTCTACGTGCTGGCCTACGACGACTTCGAAGAGGCCCTGCGCCTGAACAACGAAGTGCCACAGGGTCTGTCGTCGTGCATCTTCACCACTGATATTCGTGAGGCCGAGCGCTTCCAGAGTGCTTCGGGCAGCGATTGCGGCATCGCCAACGTCAACATCGGCACCAGCGGCGCCGAGATCGGCGGGGCGTTCGGTGGCGAGAAAGAGACCGGCGGTGGCCGTGAGTCCGGCTCCGATGCCTGGAAAGGCTACATGCGTCGCCAGACCAACACCGTGAACTACTCGCGCGAGCTGCCGCTGGCGCAAGGGATCGTGTTCGACTGATGCTGTATGGCCGGGGGCGTCGCCCCCGGATCGCCGGGCCCACCCCGCCCCCCCCGGCCACAGACAGAAACTGGGGGGGCCGCAGGGGGGCGGAAGGGGGCCCCACAGGGACCGCGTCGATTCCTGTGGGAGCCGGCTTGCCGGCGATAGGGCCGCAACAAGAATAAAATTTTGCTGGAGCCGGGCCATGTCCGAACTGCGTCAAGAATGTCTGTGGGAACACGTCACCCAGCCGACCGTCGCCGCCCAGGCCCTGGCCGGCGAGCACAAGGCCGATGTCTGCGTGATTGGCGGCGGCATCACCGGGCTGTCCGCGGCGATCCATCTGCTGGAGCAGGGCAAGTCGGTGATCCTGCTGGAGGCCTGGAAGATCGGCCACGGTGGTTCCGGGCGCAACGTCGGCCTGGTCAACGCCGGCACCTGGATCCGCCCCGATGATGTCGAGGCCACCCTCGGCCACAAGCAAGGCAGCCGCCTGAACAAGGTGCTGGGCGAGGCGCCGGGCGAGGTGTTCGCCATGATCGAGCGTCTAGGCATCGACTGCCAGGCGCAGCACAAAGGCACCCTGCACATGGCGCACAACGCCACCGGCATCGCCGACCTCGAAGCCCGCCACCAGCAATGGTCGCGCCGTGGCGCCGATGTCGAGCTGCTTACCGGCGCGCAATGCCAGGAATATTGCGGTACCGACAAGATTTCCGCCGCGCTGCTCGACCGCCGCGCCGGCACCATCAACCCCATGGGCTACACCCAGGGCCTGGCGGGCGCCGTGGCCCGCCTGGGCGGCAAGCTGTTCCAGCAATCCGCTGTCGAGGGCCTGGAGCGCGACGGCGCTGCCTGGCGGGTGAAGACCGCGCGCGGCGCGGTGCGCGCCGACAAAGTGGTGATCTCCACCGGCGCCTACACCGAAGGCGACTGGAGCAACCTGCAGAAGCAGTTCTTCCGTGGCTACTACTACCAGGTGGCCTCCAAGCCCTTGCAGGGCGCGGCCGCCGACAAGGTCCTGCCCCATGGCCAGGGCTCGTGGGACACCCGCACCGTGCTCAGCAGCATCCGCCGCGACGACCAGGGCCGCCTGCTGCTTGGCAGCCTGGGCCGGGTCGACAACAAGCCTGCGTGGTTCGTGCGCAGTTGGGCCGACCGCATCCAGAGCCACTACTACCCGGAGCTGGGCAAGGTCGAGTGGGAAATGCACTGGACCGGCTGCATCGACTTCACCCCCGACCACCTGATGCGCCTGTTCGAGCCGGCGCCGGGGCTGGTGGCGGTGACTGGCTACAACGGCCGTGGCAACACCACCGGCACGGTGATTGGCCGGGCGTTCGCCGAGTTCCTGCTCAAGGACGATCCGGACAGCCTGCCGATCCCGTTCTCGCCGATGAAAGGGGTGAGCGCGCCATCGCTGCGCACGGCGTTCTATGAGTCGGGGTTCTCGCTGTATCACGCCGGGCAATGCCTGCGCGTGGTGCTGTAAGCCGCCGGCAGGGTTGCCCAACGACAAAAAGCCGCGCCCCCGGGGGACGCGGCGTTTTGTCGTTGGGCGGGGTCAGCTGAGCAGGTTTTTCACATTGCTCATCGCCTCATCGGCAAAGCCCTGCAGGAACGCCTGGAAGCCTGGCAGCGCCTCGGGACCGCCTTGCTGGGGTTCGGCCTGGATGGTCCAGGTGGCGCGGCTGTGGCCGGCATCGAGCGCCTCCACGGCCATCGCCGCCCACAGGTTGCCAATGTTCAGGCTGGTATAGATCAGGCTCCAGGTCATGTGCATGGCCTGCTCATCACGGGCGTTGAGCTGTTCGATCACCACGTTGCCGTCCTTGAACAGCTTCTTGCGCACCGAACGCACGCCGCTGCCGGTCATGTCGATGTGCGCCAGTGCCGGGATGAACACCGGGAAGCCGGCGAAGTTGCCGACGATGTTCCAGACGCTGGCGGCGGGCGCGGCGATGTCCACGCTGGACACCACGCGGCAGCCTTCGGGGTTGCGGATCAGGGTATCGGGCTTGAGTGCTTGCATGTCGTGTTGCTCCGGTTGTGGATAAAGGTCAGATGAAGCCGATGTCGGCCAGGTAGCGGCAGCCCCGGCGCAGCAGCGCCGGGCTCTTGCTCGGGTAATGGCTGCCCATGCGCTGCACGCCGGCGCTGGCGTTGTCGTGGGCAATGCCGCCGATGTCGCCGATGTCTTCGCCGAAGCCGTCCAGGTAGAAACCGAGGACGTCATACAGCGCGTTGTCGCGGTCGATCCGGCGCAGGCGCTGTTGCCAGTGCTCGACGCTGACCAGCTCGAAGGCATGGCCCTGCTCGCGGAACGACGCCAGGTAATCGCTCCAGCGCAGCGGCTCGGGGTTGTGCAGGTTGAACACGCATTCGCCGGGCTGGTGGCGGCTGCTGTGGAAGGCGATGAAACGGGCGAGGAAGTCCACCGGCATCAGGTCGAAATCGATCTCCAGGCGCGGCACCTGGCCCAGCTGCAGCGAGCCCTTGAGCATCAGCATCAGGCGGTTGCTGTGGGGCTGGCAGACGCCGGTGCGGCTGTCGAAGGTTATGTTGCCGGGGCGGAACAGGTTGACCCACACCCCTTGCGCGCGGGCGCGCTGCAGGATGCGCTCGCCGACCCATTTGCTCAGGTTGTAGCCGTTGCGGATGTACAGCGGCGGCGTCGCCGCAGGCTCGGCCTCCAGCACCTGGCCGGTGTTGTCCACGGCGCTGCAGGCGGACAGGGTCGAGACGAAGTTGAAGATTTTCTTGCGCCGGCCCTCGCACAACTGCAGGCACTCGAACAGCGGCTCGATGTTGTCGGCGGCCAGCGCCTGGTAGTCGAGCACATGGTTGACCTGCGCTGCGTTGTGCAGCAGCGCGCCGTAGTGTTGGTCCAGGTAGTCGTAGTCGGCCTGGGCCAGCCCCAGGCGCGGCTGGCGCAGGTCGGCTTCGAACACCCGCACGCGGGCCATGTCCAGCTCCAGCTGGTTGTCGCGCAGCGCCTGGGCGAAGCGTTCGCTGGCCGTGCGGCCGCTGGCGCTGCGCACCAGGCAGGCCACTTCGCTGGCGCCCCAGTCCAGCAGCGCCTCGACCAAGTGCACGCCGACGAAGCTGTTGGCGCCGGTGACGATCACCTTGTGCACATCGCCCAGTCGTTCCACCGGCAGCACCTGCAGGCCCAGTTCGCGTTGCGCGTCCTGTTCAGGGCGGGCCAGAGCGTCCTGCTGCACGGCCTCGACACCGTCGAGCAGCGCGCCCAGGCGTTGCACGGTCGGTTGCTCGATGAAGCGGTTGATCGCCACCCCCTGGCCGAAGCGTTCACGCACTTCCAGCAGCAGGCGCGACAGCAGGATCGAGTGGCCCCCCAGGTTGAAGAAGCTGTCGTCGATGGCGATATCGGCCTCGGGCAGTTCCAGCAATTCGCTCCACACCTCGCGCAACTGATGCTCGGTGGCGGTCTGCGGTTGCAGGTGCTGCTGCGCCGGCAAGGCCAGTGGCCGCAGCAGCAGCGCCTGGCGGTCGACCTTGCCATTGGCGGTGTAGGGCATCTGCTCCAGCACCTGGTAGAACATCGGGCGCATGTAGTCGGGCAGGCTGCTTTCGGCGTGCTCGCGCAGCCGCGCCAGGGCCTCGGCGTTTTGCGGGTGGGCGAGGAAGGCCAGCACCCGTCGCTGGGGGTCGATTACCACCGCCACCTGGGCGAACAGGCGGGCGTCGCGCAGGCAGTGCTCGATCTCCTCGGGCTCCACGCGAAAGCCGCGGATCTTCACCTGGTTGTCGCGTCGCCCGCACAGCTCGATGCCCTGGGCGGTCCATTTGCCGATATCGCCGGTCCGGTACGCGCTGAGCGAGCGGCCATCGGGCAGGCCCAGCTCGACAAAGCGCTCGGCCGTCAGCAGCGGATTGTTCAGGTAACCCAAGCCAACGCCGGGCCCGGCGATGTACAGCTCGCCGGGGGTCTGCTCCAGCACCGGGCGCAGGGCTTCATCGAGGATCAGCACCTGGGTGTTGGCGATCGGCAGCCCGAGGTTGCGGTTGCTGTCATCCGCCGCCATCACCCGGGTGGTGGCCAGCACCGTGGTTTCCGTCGGGCCGTAGATGTTGTGCAGCCGGCATTGCCCGGCCAGCCGTGCGATCACCTCAGGTTCGCAGACATCGCCCCCGGTGATCAGGTGCTGCAGGCCCAGGTGTTCGTCGCGCGGCAGGATGCTCAACAGGGCCGGCGGCAGGAACGCATGGGTGATTTCCTGGCTGTGGATAAGTGCCAGCAGTTGCCGCGGGTCGCGGCGCTGGTCTTCGCCAGGCAGCACCAGTTCGGCACCGCAGGCGAAGGTCGGCAGGATGTCCAGCAGGGAGGCGTCGAAGCCGATGGTGGAAAACTGCAGTACCCGGCTGTGCCGATCCAGCGCCACGTGCTCGCGGTACCAGGCCATGAAATGCATCAGGTTGCCCTGGCTGAGCAGCACGCCCTTCGGCTGGCCGGTGGTGCCCGAGGTGTAGATCGCCACGCAGGGTTGCCCGACGTGCGCTTCGCGCAGTACCAGGCTCGGCAGCTCAGGGCCCTCCAAAGGCGTTATGTCACGGACGTCCAGGTGGGTAATTGCGGCAGGCGGCTGGCCGTCATGCAGCAGCACGCAGGCGCCGGCATCGTCGAGGATGCGTTGGCGCCGCGCCGCTGGCGTGGCCGGGTCCAGCGGCAGGTAGATGGCGGCGCAACCCAACACCGCCAGCAGGCTGGCGTAGAGCTCGGGCGACTTGCCCATGCAGACCGCCACCACCGGCGGGGACGCGTGGGCGCCGGCCAGCAGCGGTAGCAGGGCTTGCTGGATGGCGGCTGTGCGGGCATGCAGCTGGCGATAGCTATGGCGCTGGCCAGCGTCATGCAATGCCGGGGATGCGGCGTGCCGGCGCAGGCTCCGCTCCAGCTGCCCGACCAGGCTGCCCTGGGCCTGCTCCAGCAGGTCGGCACGCAGCGCACGGTTGAACGGATGCCGGTAGGCCAGCGCCTCCAGCCAGCCCAGGCCATGCTCGTGTTCCCAGGCGCCGGGGCTGACCGCCGGCGCCTCCTGCAGGTGCTGCGGGTTGCGGGCAAAGCGGGTGACGTGCAGGGCCAGTTGATCGCACAAGGCCTGCAAGCTGTCTTGGTACAGTTGCTGGCCATTGCCCGATTCCGGCGCTGGCACCGGCAGCCGCTCGATCAGGCGCTGGGCGCTGGCACTGCCGCACCAGCACAGGGTTTCCAGGTGCGGCAAGGTTTCGCCCAAGCGGGCGCCCAGGCGCAGCCTGAGCAATGGCGTGCTGCCCAGTGCCTGCCAGTCGCTGCTGGCCAGGGCCAGGCTGCCGTCCTCCACCACCAGCCCGGTGGCGGGCGACAGTTGCTGGCGCAGGGCCTGCGCGCTGTCCGCGGTGGTGGTGCCATGGCCATGTTCGTCGAGCAGGCGGGCAAAGGCGCCGATGGCGGGGCTGGTGCCCACCAGGAGTATGTCGAGGCGTCTCATGATCGGTTCCTCAGGGCAGGTAGTCACGCAGCGCGTCCTGCACGCAGGCCGATTCGAGCATCGAGCTGCTGCGCAGGAAACGCAGGATGTTGCCCAGCAGCGGGTGCTGGTGGTTGATCGGGTAGGCCAGGCCCCGAGCCTCCTCGCGCAGGGCCTCGCGCACCGCCTCGTCCACCGGCAGCGCGGCGATCAGGGCGAAGTCGAAGGCCTGCTGGATGTCGTTGGTCAGGTACTGGCCGAGGAACACTGGCAGTACCTTGGCGATCGCTTGGCGTTCGGCCTCTGGCGCGGCCTGCCAGTAGATCCGCGTGAGGCGGGCCCAGAAGCTCGAATGGCGTCCTTCGTCGAGCAGGTGGTCGGCCATCAGCCCCTTGACCGACGGCTTGACCGAATCATCCCGGGCGAACGCCGCGACATCGTCGGTCAGGGTGTTCTCGGCGATGCCCACGCACACCAGCTCCAACGCGTCGCGCAGCGCTTCGGGCACCTGCTCCAGCGCAGCCGGGATCGCCCGGCTGAGTTCGATCTCCTGGGGCAGGGCGATCGGCGCGATGCCGGTCAGGGCGATGGTCTGCTGCAGGAAGTCCATGGCCACCAGGGCGTGGTAGTCCTCGTCGACCACCACGGTCATCGCGTCGTAGCGGCAGGCGAACGGGAAGCGCACGGCAAAGCGATCCTTGGCGATGCGTCGGGCGGTCCGGTCGACGATCTCGGTCTCGAAGATCACCACGTCGTTGATGAACTTGTAGAGGCTCTGCACCAGCACGAAGTCGCGCAGCTGCGGGCATTCGCGCTGGAAGGTGGCACCCAGCACCAGCGGTTGGCGGCTCAGGGGGTAGATCAGGCGCTGGTCGTCCTCCACCCGGCGCCGGGGGCGGGTGCGGATGGTTGCGCGTGCCTCCCAGGCGTCGGCGAAGGAGCGGTAGTCCACGGCGTTCATGGGCTGACCTCGGCGACCGGCGCATGCAGCGCGGCACGCAGGCGATCCCACAGGGCCATGCGGCTGTCCACGGCGGCGATGGCGGCAGCATGCACCTCCTCCTGGCGCACCGGGTCATGCTCGACCAGGCGGGCCAGCAGCTGCTCCGCGGCGGGGCCGTGGTCCTCGGAGTCGACTTCGATATGGCGCTGCAGGTAGTAACGGAAGGTCGGGGCCTGTTCGCTGCCGATGCCCCACTCGTCGAGGATCTGCTGGAACATGGTTGGGATGACGCTTTCCCGGCCATGCAGGAAGGCCGCGGCCACGCGGTGGGCAGGCGCATGCAGGGCCACTTCGAGGGTATCGCGCACGAAGCGCTGCGCGGCGTCGCTGGCTTCGCAACGCACCAGGGCGCTGAGCGCATCGACGCCTTGTTGCTGCAGGCTGATGAAGCGCTCGATGGCCTGGGTGTTGGCGCCGACTTCGCGCATGGCGTCCAGGTACAGCTCGAAATGGCTGTAATGGCCGTGGTCGAGGCGGTCGTCCGACTCCTCGCCGAGCACGATCTCGTTGATCAGCCGCGCGGCGGCCGGGTCGGCAGGGGGGAGCCAGGGCAGGCTGACGCAGGTCAGTTCCTGCTGTAGGCGCTTGGTCAGCGACATGAAGTCCCATACCGCGAATACATGGGTTTCCATGAACCGTCGCAAGGTTGCCAGCGAGTCGATTTCAGAAAACAGCGGGTGCTGGGAAAGTGCATGTTTTTTATGGTCGAGTGTGCGCTTCAATGTGCTCATGGAGGCTCCATTGGTTGTTGGTTTAAGTGTGGCAAGTTGTCGGCGCTTACCGTATTCAGGACGAATGAATGCCCCGAATAAAGTTTCGCTGCAGATCAATAAGCCTAAGCCGCATGGAATGTTGCGGGCTGCTGTTCACGGTGCCGGCCGCGCTGCTGCACGGGGCGAGACAGAACTTAAAACAATGACAAAGTTTGCTGCAATTGTTTTTTTAATTATTTTAAAGTTTAAGTTTTTGCAAGTTGAGCGGGCGCGTTAAAACTTATTGGAAAGTTTTAATTGGGCAATAAGTGCTCCTTCCGATAATTAAGTATCAGAAAAACAAACAAGGAGTGAATGCTTCACTCGGAGCACTGATTAACGGGGGTCAAGACGTTGAACTGTTAAGGGGCGGCTGATCGTGCTGCGGTCCTGGCCCCGGTGGCAGGCTCCTTCTGCGGGTGGAAGTGGCTGCAGGCGGCCAGGTCCGCTTGAAAAATCAGCGGCCGCTGCAGTGTGTAGAGTGTGCTCAAAAGGCTGGCACCGCCATGGTCTGCGATGGACCGGGCGGCTCAGGTGCCGTGATCACGGGCGTGAAAAGCAGGTGGGGTCAGGCGAAACAGAGAAGCCCAAGGTGCGCATTGAGGATGCTGAGCAGGCGTTGGTCGCCTGGCTGGCTGTGGGCCGGCAGCTCGACAAGCTCGAGCTCCCGGCGGGCAAGGCGCTGCCAACCAAGCATGGCGGCCAGCGTGTCGGGGGGATAGAACGCGGTCACCGGCACCTGGAGGTGCTCGGTTAGGCCACCCTCGGCGGCTTCAGGGCTGTCACAGCTGGAAACAAACAAACGACGGGTTTGCCCCGGGTTGCTGCGCTGTGCCAGGTAGGTCAGGGCCAGCGCCAGGTGTGCGGCTTCATCCTGGGCAAAAATGGCGTGGGGGTGAGCCAGGAAGGGTTGCAGGCGGCTGGCCAGGGTGCGGGCCAGCGAAGGGAGGGACTGTGGGGCGGCGAGTTCATCAGCGGGCACGGTGGCGCTGATGTCGACGGCGACCAGTTCGATGGGGTCGCTCAAGGCACGGGACCAGGTGCGGTACTGGATAAGCTGCTGGCGATCGCTGGCCAGGCAGATCAGGCGAATGCTGGGCAGTTGCGCAGGAGTCCCTGCCTGTGGAGTGTGCTCGTGCACGGGCGTTCCTCTTGCCGGACACCTGCCGCTGGATCAGCCGGCAGTTTGCCTGTCGAGGTATTTCCTGATGGTCCGGGCGGCATTGTTCAGGTGCGCTTCCAGCAGCCTGACGGCTTCGTCCACCAGTTTGTCGCTGGCGGCATCGGTCAGGGCGATGTGGTCGTCCTGGGTGAGCTTGCCGAGCCCCATGGACGACAGGTGGAAGCGCAGGAAGCGTTCTTCTTCATTGAGCTCGATTTCAATCAGGCGCAGCAGCTTCTGGTTCCCCGCCTTGCTGTAGAGCGTCATGTGGAACAGCCGGTTGAGGCGGCCGATCTCGGCGTGGCGGGTTTCGTTTTCCAGCTGTTGGATGTAACTGCGGGCCAGGGCAATGTCATCGGCGTCGAGCAGCGGGATAGACTGGCGCAGGGCCTCGGTCTCGAGGATGACGCGCAGGGCATAGGTGTCCACGGCGTCCTCGCCGATCAGCGGTGCGACCACCGCGCCCTTGTGCATCACCACCTGCAGCAGCGACTGCGCTTCGAGCTGGCGCAAGGCTTCGCGTACCGGCATTCGGCTGACGCCGAACAACGAGGCCAGTTCCTGTTGGCGCAAGGCGGTGCCTGGGGGCAGGCGGCCATCGAGGATGGCGCTGCGCAGGCGTTCTTCGATCACACTGCGGGCCAGGTGCGCAGGGACTTGCTCGCTGCCCAGCACGGTGCTCAGGAGTTTGGGTTTCTCAGCCACGCGGGTTTTGCCTCGGCAACATGAAAATTGGATCCAATAACCCTAGTGAGGGAACGGGGGTCTTGTCAAACCGCTTGCTTGGCGAGGCCTGCAGCCGGTGAAGAAACGCGGCTATCGTGAAGCAAGTCGCAGGCCTTGGGAAGTCGGCGAAAAGACCGCAGCCCGTACGAAGCCTGTTTGCCGACGGCTGGCAAACGGGCCACAACCTGCCATTGTCTTTTGCCATACCTGCCCGCACCATCGCGGCTTCCAACTGATTCTGAACGGGTGTTCGCAGTGGCGATACCTTGGGCCATTACAAGGACTGTACGCCGAATCGGTGCTGCCGCACTGCTGGGCTGCCTGTTGCTGGGCGCTACGCAGGCGGACTGGGACTTCGCGCAGATCAGCAGCCGTGCCCAGGCCCTCTACGGGCCCCTTGGCGCCGGCAAGGGGCGCATCGACGCCTGGCAGCGCCTGCTGGCGAGCCACCAGCAGGGCAGCGAGTTGAGCCAGCTACAAGCGGTCAACCTGTTCTTCAACACGCAGCTGCGCTATGTCGAGGACATCGACCTGTGGCGCGAAATCGACTATTGGGCCACGCCGGTCCAGTCGCTGATCAAGGGGGCCGGCGATTGCGAGGACTACGCCATCGCCAAGTACTTCAGCCTGCGGCGCCTGGGCATTCCCGCCGACAAACTGCGCATCACTTACGTCAAGGCCCTGCGGCAGAACCGGGCACACATGGTCCTGACCTATTATTCAAGCCCACAGGCCCAGCCACTGGTGCTCGACAGCCTGATGGACGCGATCAAGCCGGCCAGCCAGCGTACTGACCTGTTGCCGGTGTACGCTTTCAACGGCGAGGGCTTGTGGCTGACGGGGGCGGGCGGCAACAAGAAGGTCGGCGATACCAAGCGCCTGTCGCGCTGGCAGGGGTTGCTGAAGAAAATGCAGGCCGAGGGCTTCCCGGCCGAGCCGGTCTACTGAAGGAGCACAGATGTCACTGTTCAAACAATTGCTGCTTGCCATTTGCCTGCTCCTGGTGGTCGCCTTCAGCGGCAGTTTCATGGTCAGCCTGGAGAGTTCGCGCAGCCAGTACATCAACCAGTTGCGTGCCCATGCCCAGGATGCCGCGACCGCCTTGGCGCTGGCGCTGACGCCGAACATCGACGACCCGGCCATGGTCGAGCTGATGGTCAGCTCGATTTTCGACAGCGGTTATTACGCCAGCATCAAGGTCATCGAGCAGGGCACCAACGCTGTGCTGGTCGAGCGCCACGCCGTACCCGACAGCGCAGGTGTACCGGCCTGGTTCATCCGGCTGGCCAACCTGGAACCGGCCGGTGGCGATGCGATCGTCAGCCGTGGCTGGCAGCAGGCGGCGCGGGTCGAGGTGATCAGCCATCCGATGTTCGCCCTGGCCAAGCTCTGGCAGAGCGCCCTGGGCAGCCTGGGCTGGCTGTTGCTGTGCGGCGTGCTGAGTGCGGTGCTTGGCGCGCTGCTGCTGCGCCGCCAACTGCGGCCGCTGGATTACATGGTGGCGCAGTCCCACGCCATTGCCCGGCGCGAATTCCTCAGCCTGCCAGAACTGCCGCGCACGCCTGAGCTGCGCCGGGTGGTGCAGGCGATGAACCAGATGGTGGAAAAGCTCGAAGCTTTGTTCCGCGAGCAGGCCGAGCGCAGCGAGCAGTTGCGCAATGAGGCCTACCAGGACAGCCTCACGGGCCTGGCCAACCGCCAATACTTCGAGATGCAGCTCAGTGCCCAGGTCAGCAACCTGGAGGAGGCCCGCGCCGGTTACCTGCTGCTGTTGCGCGTGCAGGATCTCACCGGCCTCAACGCGCGCCTGGGTGGCCAGCGCAGCGACCAGTTGCTGCAGGCGGTGGGCGAGCAGCTGCGTCGGGCCTGCGCCCGCTACCCGCAAACCCATGACCTGATCGCCCGCAGCCGCGGGGGCGAGTTCGCCGTGCTGGCGCCGGGCCTGGTGCATGACGAGGCGATCGAGCTGGCCCAGGCCCTGGAAGCCAGCCTGCAAAGCCTGCACGAGACCGGTGCCAGCGATGTTGCCCCGGTGGCCTGTATCGGCCTGGTCAGCTATGCCCCGGGTGATGAGCCACAGGCCCTGCTCACCCAGGCCGATGAGGCCCTTGCCCGGGCCGAGAGCCAAGCCACGCCGAGCTGGATATGCCTGGAACAGGGGCCGGCAGCCCAGGCCGTCGGCAGCCAGCAAGCCTGGCACAGCCGCCTCGACCAGGCCCTGAGCAAAGGGCAGTTCGAGCTGTTCTTCCAGCCGGTGGTGGACTGCCAGGCACCGCAACGCATCCTGCATTTCAAAGTGACCTCACGGCTGCAGGACGGCCAGGGCGAGCCGTTGGCCGCCGGGTGCTTCCTGCCCTGGCTGGAGCGCTTCGGTTGGATGGCGCGGCTCGATGCTTTGATGCTGGAGCGGGTACTGAAGCATCTGCCACGGCACCACGCGGCGCTGGCGCTGAACCTGTCAGCCGCGACCCTGGCCGATGCCCAGGCCTTGCAGCGCGTCTACGCGTTGTTAGCCCAGCACCGCGCGCTGGGGCCGCGGCTGACCTTCGAAATTGGCGAAGAGCAGTTGCCCGAACAGGCCGTACTGGAGCAGTTCACCCGGCGCCTGCACGGCCTGGGTTTCAGCCTGGCCCTGCAACGTTTTGGCGGGCGCTTCAGCATGATCGGCAACCTGGCCCACCTGGGCCTGGCGTATCTCAAGGTCGACGGTGGTTACATCCGCAACATCGACCACGAGCAGCACAAGCGCCTGTTCATCGAGGCCATCCAGCGGGCGGCGCACAGCATCGACCTGCCACTGATCGCCGAACGGGTGGAAACCCAGGGGGAGTTGAAGGTGCTGTGCGAGATGGGCGTGCAGGGCATTCAGGGGCAGCGGGTGGGGCGGCCGGCGCCCTGGCGTTGAGCCCAGCGCCGGGCAGGGCGCTGGCAACCCTCAGATCAGCCCGCCATGCTCATCCTCTTCGATCAGGTTGTTCAGGCCACCCAGGGCCTTGCGCGCGCTGGAGCGGCTCAACAGCTTGGCCTGGGCGCCTGGGGGCAGGTCGGTGATGCTGAACACGCCCTTGGCGGTCAGCACCTCGATCAGATCCTCCAGTACCCGGATCATGTCCAGGTCGCTCTGCTTGAGCTGCTGCAGGCTGTTCTCGACGGCGTCCTCGGCGAGCCATGCCTGGACTTCCGCCTGGTCGGCGGAGAGCATTTCCGTGTAGCCGTGATAGGGGGCTGCTTCTACCCGCAGCAACTGGCCGTCGGCGTCGCGTTGCACGTAGAACATGGCGTCGTCCCTCGTCATCAAGATTCCTTTGGGTAGCCAGCAGCATAGGCAAAGTTCGCCGGGCGTGTCGGCCCGCAGCCGCTGCACAGCCTCATATGCATATGCATTAAAGGTATTTAAATTATTTTTCTTATGACTTTATAGTCACTGCCACTGCGTACCTGCCGACCAATCGGCGCGCCGCACGACTCGAACCCACACGGGCAATCCCCGTGCGTTTCTGATCGTTGCGCGCCTTGGAAGTCGCGCACTTGCGTGGGAGTGAACAATGTCAGCCGCCTCGAACGCCTTGTCGACCATCGACAGCGCCTTGCCGCAAACCTTCGAAATCCGCCCGTTCACAGGTGCCGTCGGCGCCGAGATCGTCGGCCTCGACCTGACCCGACCGGTCAACGCCGAGGATTTCAAGCGAATCCATCGCGCCCACCTGGACCACCACGTACTGGTGTTCCGCGACCAGCGCATCACCCCCGAGCAACAGATCGCCTTCAGCCGCCGCTTCGGCGAACTGCAGATCCACGTGCTCAAACAGTTCCTGCTGGCCGGCCACCCCGAAATCCTGATCGTGTCCAACATCATCGAGGACGGTGTCAACATCGGCCTGGGCGATGCCGGCAAGTTCTGGCATTCGGACCTGTCGTACAAGGAACTGCCGAGCCTGGGTTCGATGTTGCATGCCCAGGAGCTGCCCAGCGAGGGCGGCGACACCCTGTTCGCCGACATGCACAAGGCCTGGGACGCCGTGCCCGATGCTCTGCGCAAGGTCATCAAGGGCCGTGACGCCGCCCACTCCTACACCGCGCGTTATGCCGAGACCAAGTTCGAAGGCAACTGGCGCCCGACCTTGAGCGCCGAGCAGTTGGCCCAGGTGCAGGAAGTCATCCACCCGGTGGTGCGCACCCACCCGGAGAACGGGCGCCAGGCGCTGTTCGTCAGCGAAGGCTTCACCACCCGCATCGTCGGCCTGCCCGATGACGAAAGCCGCGACGTGCTGCAACAGCTGTATGCCCTGAGCGTGCTCGAACAGAACATCTACCGCCATCAGTGGCAGCCCCATGACCTGGTGTTCTGGGACAACCGCTCGCTGATCCACCTGGCCACCGGCTGCCCCGCGCACCTGCGGCGCAAGCTGTACCGCACCACCATCCAGGGCGATGCCCCGTACTGACGACTGAGGAAATTCATCATGCGCAAATCCATCAGCCGCCTGGCGGCAAGCATCGGCCTGGGCGCCAGCTTGGGTTTAGGCAGCCTCGCGGCGCCGACCGTGGCCCACGCCGAGGGCAAGATCCGCATCGCCGAGCAGTTCGGCATCGTCTACCTGCTGCTCAACGTGGTGCGTGACCAGCACCTGATCGAGAAGCACGGCAAGGAGCAGGGCATCGACATCGCCGTCGATTGGGCCCAGCTCTCGGGCGGCGCGGCGATCAACGACGCATTGCTGTCCGGCTCGGTGGATATCGCCGGCGCCGGCGTCGGCCCGCTGCTCACCGTGTGGGACCGCACCAAGGGCCGGCAGAACGTCAAGGCCGTGGCCTCGCTGGGCAACTTCCCGTACTACCTGGTCAGCAGCAACCCCAACGTGAAGACCATCGCCGACATCGGCGACAAGGACCGCATCGCCGTACCGGCGGTGGGCGTCTCGGTGCAGTCGCGCTTCCTGCAGTACGCCGCAGCGCAGCAGTGGGGCGACAAGGAGTACAACCGCCTCGACAAGTACACCCTGGCCGTGCCGCACCCGGATGCCACCGCCGCATTGCTGGCCGGCGGCACCGAGCTCAACGGGCACTTCTCCAACCCGCCGTTCCAGGACCAGGTGCTGGCCAACAAGAACGTCCACGTGGTGCTCAACAGCTACGACCTGCTCGGCCCCAACTCGCCGACCCTGCTGTTCGCCACCGAGAAATTCCGCAAGGACAACCCCAAGACCTACAAGGCCTTCGTCGATGCCCTGGCCGAAGCCGCCGACTTTGCCCAGAAGGACAAGGCAGCCGCCGCCGACACTTACATCCGCGTGACCAAGGCCAAGATCGACCGCGACGCGCTGATCAAGCTGATCGACAACCCGCAGTACGAATTCACCGTGACCCCGAAGAACACCTACAAGCTGGCCGACTTCCTCTACCGCGTCGGTGCGATCAAGAACAAGCCGGCGTCGTGGAAGGACTACTTCTTCCAGGATGAACGCCCGTTGCAGGGGAGCTGACCGACCATGACCGCCCCATTGCCAGGCCACACGGCCAGCAACCTGAGCCGTGTCGCCACCCCACCGCTGCTGGCGGTGGACAACCTGAGCCTCGAATACCGCACCGCGCAGCGCGTGGTGCGGGCCACCCACCAGGTCAGTTTCGAAGTCGACCGCGCCGACCGCTTTGTGCTGCTCGGCCCCTCCGGCTGCGGCAAGTCCACCTTGCTCAAGGCCGTGGCCGGGTTCATCGAGCCCCGTGAAGGGCAGATTCTTTTGCAAGGCCAGCCGGTACGCGGCCCTGGGCCGGACCGTATCGTGGTGTTCCAGGAGTTCGACCAGTTGCCGCCGTGGAAGACGGTGAAGCAGAACGTGATGTTCCCGCTGCTGGTGTCCGGCCAGCTCAAGCGCGCCGAGGCAGAGGAGCGCGCCTTGCACTATCTGGAAAAGGTCGGCCTGGCGGCGTTCGCCGATGCTTATCCACACACCCTGTCCGGCGGCATGAAGGCCCGAGTGGCGATTGCCCGGGCGCTGGCGACCCAGCCGAAGATCCTGCTGATGGACGAGCCCTTTGCCGCGCTCGATGCCCTGACCCGACGCAAGATGCAGGAAGAGTTGCTGCTGCTGTGGGAGGAGGTGCGCTTCACCTTGCTGTTCGTCACCCACTCCATCGAAGAAGCGCTGGTGGTGGGCAACCGCATCCTGCTGCTGTCGCCGCACCCGGGCCGGGTGCGGGCCGAAGTGCACAGCCACCAGTACGATCTCGGCAGCCTGGGCGGCAGCGACTTCCAGGCCAGTGCCCGGCGCATCCACCGCTTGCTGTTCGACGAAGACGAGGCGCTGGCACAGGCCAGCGACCTTGGCTTCAACGACATACGCATCGCCTACTGACAGGAGCCTTGGCATGACGACGACAGCTGTTCGCCAGGAATACGAAGTGCAGTTGCAGCCCCTGCCCGGGGTGCCGCTGGAACGTGATCTGCCGCTGGCCCAGCGCCTGTGGCAGCAAGGCTGGCTGCGCAAGGCGATGATCCTGGTGTTGCTGGCCGGGGTGTGGGAGCTGGTGGCGCGCTTCACCGACAACGACCTGCTGCTGCCGAGCTTTGTGCAGACGGCCGCGGCGTTGGGGGAGGGGCTGCTCAGCGGCGAGATATTCGCCAAGGTCGGCGTGTCGCTGGTGGTGCTGCTCAAGGGCTACGTACTGGGGATCGTGCTGGCCTTCGGCCTGACCAGCCTGGCGGTGTCGACCCAACTGGGGCGCGACTTGCTGGGCACCCTGACCTCGATGTTCAACCCGCTGCCGGCCATAGCCCTGCTGCCGCTGGCGCTGCTGTGGTTCGGGCTGGGCGACAACAGCCTGATCTTCGTGCTGGTGCATTCGGTGCTGTGGGCGCTGGCACTGAACACTTACGCGGGCTTTCTCGGCGTGTCCGAAACCCTGCGCATGGCTGGGCGCAATTACGGCCTGCGCGGCTTGCGCCTGGTGCTGCATATCCTGGTGCCGGCGGCGCTGCCGTCGATCCTGTCGGGGCTGAAGATCGGCTGGGCCTTCGCCTGGCGCACCTTGATCGCCGCCGAGCTGGTGTTTGGCGCCAGCAGCGGCAAGGGCGGGCTGGGCTGGTACATCTTCCAGAACCGCAACGAGCTGTATACCGACAAGGTGTTCGCCGGGTTGGCGGTGGTGATCCTGATCGGGTTGCTGGTGGAAGGGCTGGTGTTCAATACCCTGGAGCGGCTGACCGTGCGGCGTTGGGGCATGCAGCGGTAGTCGTCCTGGGCCGGCCCTATCGCGAGGCCAGCCCCCGCCGGCGCCTAAAGGGGGGGCGGGCGTGCCCCCCGCTAGGGGCGGGGCAGGCCCCAACACCGGGTACAGCGCCCCCCCCAATGCCCGGGTCC
>NZ_JBDJLM010000081.1:0-22597 GCF_039673365.1 Pseudomonas sp. TWI923
GGTAAAGGGTTGCACGGTCCATGTGGGAGCCGGCTTGCCGGCGATTGGGCTGCACAGCAGCCCCTTGGAGCACCTCGACGGATGCGCCACAATGACGATCATTTCGCGGAGCCTTTCATGACCGATTTCACCCCCGACGCCATCCTCGACGCCACCGGCCTGAACTGCCCGGAGCCAGTGATGATGTTGCACCAGCACGTGCGCAACCTGGCCGCCGGCGGCCTGCTCAAAGTGATCGCCACCGACCCCTCGACCCGCCGCGACATCCCCAAGTTCTGCAACTTCCTCGGCCACGAACTGGTAGGCCAGCAGGAAGAGGCCGGCACCTACCTGTACTGGATCCGCAAGAAGGCCGACTGAGGCCGGCGCGATCAGGCTACACTGCGCTCCCCTGACAGGAGAGCGCCATGCTGATAGTTGCCGACGAAAACATCCCGCTGCTCGATGCCTTCTTTGCCGGTTTCGGCGAGATCCGCCGCTACCCCGGCCGGGCCATCGATGCCGCCTGCGTGAAGGACGCCGACGTGCTGCTGGTGCGCTCGGTGACCCGCGTCGACCGGCAACTGCTCGAAGGCAGCAAGGTGCGCTTTGTGGGCACCTGCACCATCGGAACCGATCACCTCGCCCTCGACTACTTTGCTGAAGCTGGCATCCACTGGAGCAGCGCCCCAGGTTGCAACGCCCGTGGCGTGGTCGATTATGTGCTGGGCAGCCTGCTGACCCTGGCCGAGCTCGAGGGTGTCGAGCTGGGCAAGCGGGTCTATGGCGTGGTCGGTGCCGGCGAAGTCGGCGGGCGTCTGGTGCGCGTGCTGCATGGCCTGGGCTGGAAAGTGCTGGTGTGCGACCCGCTGCGCCAGGCCAGCGAGGGGGGCGACTTCGTCGACCTTGCGACCATCGTCGAGCAGTGCGACGTGATCAGCCTGCACACGCCGCTGCAGCGCGGTGGCGAACACCCGACCTGGCACCTGCTCGATGAAGCGCATCTGGCGCGCCTGCGCCCCGGCGCCTGGCTGATCAATGCCAGCCGTGGCCCGGTGGTGGACAATGCCGCGCTGCGTGAGCTGCTGCTGGATCGCGAAGACCTGCATGCGGTGCTCGACGTGTGGGAGGGCGAGCCGCAGGTGGACCTGCAACTGGCCGACCTGTGCACCCTGGCCACCCCGCATATCGCCGGCTACAGCCTGGACGGCAAGCAGCGCGGCACGGCGCAGATCTACCAGGCGTTCTGCCGCGTGCAGGGTGAACCCGAGCAGGTACGGCTGGCGGACCTGCTGCCAGCCGCTGCGCTGGCGCAGATCGAGCTGGATGCTGGCGCCGAGCCGGCTTGGGCGCTGGCCACCCTGTGCCGGGCGGTGTACGACCCGCGCCGCGACGATGCCGATTTCCGCCGCAGCCTGAGCGACGACCCGGCCGAGCAGCGTGCGGCCTTCGACCTGCTGCGCAAGCAGTATCCGGTGCGCCGCGAGATCGAGGGGTTGGCGGTGCGTCTACGGGGTGAGGCGCCGCAGCTGGCGCAGGTGGTGAGTGCGTTGGGCGCGGTGCTGGTTTGACAGTTTGACCTGCAAATAAAAACCCGGCGCAGGCGCCGGGTTCGAAGGAATTCTTGTTTTAGTCTTTGCCGACTTTCTTGACCCGGCTTTCTTCCAGGTCCTTGCAGGCTTTCTGGATCATCTGCTCGGTGATCGGGATCTCGCGGCCCTGGCCATCGATGATCGAACCGCAAACTTGAGGTTGCGGGTGTTTCGGGGTCTTGGGCGTCTCGTTGCCGTGCTGCAAGCTCATGTCCTGTCTCCTCTTCAGGTTCAAGCTCAAACGTACCGCTTTGCCATGACTGGCCTGTGACAACGGGCGGGGCATGACAGGCCCAGTCCAACAGAAAGCGTGGCAAAGCTCCAGCGGCACCTTAGAACGAAAGGTCATAGGCAGGGCATAAGGCTTTTTCACCCCACGCCGTCCGATACCTCTGATGTGATGCCCCTGCGGGTGGAGCAGTTCCTGCCAGGTGGACCAGTGGTAGGCTTGGCCCATCTTCCTGCCGAACATGCCCGCCATGCCTGAATCGATCTCTTCCCGCCAACGTCGTGCCCTGCACCTGGGCTGGCAGTTTCTGCGCCCATACCGCCGCCAGGCCCTGCTGGCCCTGCTCGCGCTGGTGGTCACTGCCGGCATCACCCTGTCCATGGGGCAGGGCATTCGCCTGCTGGTGGACCAGGGCTTCATGACGGGGTCGATGCACCAGCTCAACCAGACCATCGGCCTGTTCCTGCTGCTGGTGCTGGCCCTGGCCGTGGGGACTTTCGCCCGCTTCTACCTGGTGTCGTGGATCGGTGAACGCTGCGTCGCCGACATCCGTCGGGCGGTGTTCGATCATCTGCTGGGGCTGCACCCAGGGTTCTTCGAGGACAACCGCAGCTCGGAGATCCAGTCGCGGCTGACCGCCGACACCACCTTGCTGCAGTCGGTGATCGGCTCGTCCCTGTCGATGTTCCTGCGCAATGCCCTGATGGTGGTGGGTGGGGTGATTCTGCTGTTCGTCACCAACCCCAAGCTCACCAGCATCGTGGTGCTGGCCTTGCCGCTGGTGCTGGCGCCGATCCTGCTGTTCGGCCGGCGGGTGCGCAGCCTGTCGCGGCAAAGCCAGGACCGGGTCGCCGATGTCGGCAGCTACGTCGCCGAGAGCCTCGGGCAGATCAAGACCGTGCAGGCCTACAACCACGAAGCCCGTGACCGCGCGCTGTTCGCCGAGACCGTCGAAGCGGCGTTCAGCGTGGCGCGACGGCGTATCGCTCAGCGTGCCTGGCTGATCACCCTGGTGATCGTGCTGGTGCTGGGAGCAGTGGGAGTGATGCTCTGGGTGGGCGGCATGGATGTGATCGCCGGGCGCATCTCCGGCGGCGAGCTGGCGGCTTTCGTGTTCTATAGCCTGATCGTCGGCAGTGCCTTCGGCACCTTGAGCGAGGTGATCGGCGAACTGCAGCGGGCCGCGGGTGCTGCCGAGCGTATTGCCGAGCTGCTGGCGGCGCAGAGTGCGATCCTGGCGCCGCGCCAGTCCGTCAGCCTGGCAGGCGGGCGCGCCAGTGGCGCCATCGAGCTGTGCGAAGTGCGCTTCGCCTACCCGTCGCGCCCGGCGGTGCCCGCCGTCGATGGCCTGAGCCTGCAGGTGCAGCCCGGCCAGACGGTCGCGTTGGTCGGGCCGTCGGGTGCCGGCAAGTCGACCCTGTTCGACCTGTTGCTGCGCTTCTACGACCCCCAGGGCGGCAGCATCCTGCTCGATGGCCAGCCGATCACCGGCCTGGAGGTGGCCGAGCTGCGCCGTCAGTTCGCCCTGGTGGCCCAGCAACCGGCGTTGTTCCGCGGCACGGTCGAGGCCAACATCCGTTATGGCCGCCCCGAGGCCAGCCAGGCCGAGGTCGAGGCAGCGGCGCGCAGCGCCCATGCCCACGAATTCATCGCCCAGTTGCCGCAGGGTTACCAGACGCTGTTGGGGGAGGGCGGCATCGGTTTGTCCGGCGGCCAGCGCCAGCGCCTGGCGATTGCCCGGGCGCTGCTGGTGGATGCGCCGATCCTGCTGCTGGACGAGGCCACCAGCGCCCTCGATGCGCAGAGTGAGCACCTGATCCAGCAAGCGTTGCCGCAACTGATGGCCGGGCGCACCACGCTGGTGATCGCCCACCGCCTGGCCACGGTGCAGCATGCCGACCGCATCGCGGTGATCGACCAGGGGCGTTTGGTCGCGGTGGGCACGCACCGCCAACTGGTGGAAGAGAGCCCGCTCTATGCGCGCCTGGCGGCGCTGCAGTTCAACAATGGCTGAGGCTGTCGCGAGTTTGTAACATTTCTGTAGCAATTGCCTGAGAGTATCTGGCTCAGCTGTTGCGTATGTGCTCGACCTGGCTGCTATCGATCGATGGCAGCTTTTTTTTGGCCTGCGAACGAGGACAAGGATGTCTTTAGTCGGCGGCGCTGTCGTGTCCGCTTCCTTACCTCCTTGTTCCGAGATCCACGATGTTGCGTAAATCCCTCAGAGTGCAAATTCTCACCCTGCTCGGCGGCAGCCTGGCGGCGATGTTGCTGATCGCCCTGGTGTGCTTCCAGTTCCTGTCGTCCAGCGTGCGCGGCTATGCCCAGCTGGTGGACGGGCCCTTGCAGGCCTCGCAGTTGATCGATGAAGCCAACCTGCAATTCAAGATCCAGGTGCAGGAGTGGAAGAACGTGCTGCTGCGCGGCCGCCAGCCGGCCGAGCTGGACAAGTACTGGCAGCAGTTCCAGGCCCGTGAGCAGCAGGTTCAGACCCTGCTTGGCCAGTTGATCGACAGCAGCGATCCAGCACTCAAGGCGCGCCTGGAACAGCTCAAGGCCAGCCACCGGCAGTTGGGTGTGGCATACGAGCAGGGCCGCCAGGCCTTCCTTGCCGCCGGTGGTGACCCGGTGGCCGGCGATGTGGCGGTCAAGGGTGTGGACCGCGCCACCAGCGACCAGATGAGCGCGCTGGTCGAGCAGTTGCGCGGTGATGCCCGTGGCCGCGCGGCCGAAATCAATGCTGACGCCGAGCGCACCGTATGGCTCGGCGTGCTGGTGATGCTGGCTTCGGCCGTGCTGGTCGGGCTGCTGAGCCTGTGGCTGATCAACCGCAGCCTGGTCGAGCCGATTCGCCAGTTGATCGACTATGTCGCCCAACTCAGCCAGGGCCGCTTCGGCGCGCGGGTCGACAGCCGTCGCGAGGACGAGCTGGGGCGCCTGGCGCGGGCCGCCAATACCCTGCGCGATTTTCTCGCCGACACCGTCGGCCGCCTCAAGGACAATGCCGAAGAGCTGGAGAGCGCCAGCGGCCAGCTGCGCAATATCGCCGGCGACATGGCCAGCGGCACCCATGACCAGTTCCAGCGCACCGACCAGGTCGCCACCGCCATGCACGAAATGTCCGCCACTGCCCAGGAAGTCGCGCGCCATGCCGCCGAGGCGGCCCGCGCGGCGGACGACGCCGACCACAGTGCCCAGGCCGGCGAGCAGGTGATGCAGCAGACCATCGATATCATTGGCCTGGTCAACCGCGAGATCGCCGGCACGGCTGCGGTGATTCGCCACCTGGAGAACGACAGCACGCGCATCGGCAAGGTGCTCGAGGTGATCCGCGGCATTGCCGAGCAGACCAACCTGCTGGCACTCAACGCGGCCATCGAGGCGGCGCGCGCTGGCGAGGCCGGGCGTGGCTTTGCGGTGGTGGCGGACGAGGTGCGCAGCCTGGCCCAGCGCACGGCGGCGTCGATCGCCGAAATCCACCAGATCATTGAAGCGGTGCAGTCGGGCGCGGTAGAGGCGGTCAAGGCCATCGAGAGTGGCCAGCAGCGCAGTGAAGAGGGCGCCGAACAGGTGCAGCAGGCCGGGCAGATGCTGCAGCGCATCACCCTGGCGGTGGAGGCGATCCGCGACATGAACCGGCAGATCGCCACGGCGGCCGAGGAGCAGACCAGCGTTGCCGAAGATATCTCGCGCAACCTGATCGAGATCACCCGCATCGCCACGGCCAACCAGCAGGCGGTGCAGCATACCGAGCAGGCCGGGCAGCGTTTGCATGGTTTGTCGGGGCAGTTGGGTGAAGTGACCTCGCGGCTGACCGCCTGAAGCCGCCACGGCGGGGGAAATCCGCCATCCGGGCGGGATCTTCCCCCTGCCCGTGGCGGTTTGTCGCCATGCGGCCTGGTGTCGCCCCCATGAACATTGGCCTGCAACCGGTTGGCACGCTCTTCGCTATCGAGGCCGCGCTTACATAACAACCGGATAGATCCAATGAAGAAAATCCTGCTGACGCTCCTGTGCCTGAGCGTCATCGGTTGCTCCAAGCCTGCGGAGCCACAAAAGACCGTCGATGTGCTGCTGATCGGCGGCGGCATCATGAGCGCCAGCCTGGGGACCTACCTCACCGAGCTTGAGCCGGGCTGGAAGGTCGACGTCTACGAGCGCATGGACCAGGTCGCCGAAGAAAGTTCCAACGCCTGGAACAACGCCGGTACCGGCCACTCTGCCTTCTGCGAGCTGAACTACACCAGCGAAGGCAAGGACGGCAGCATCGACATCAGCAAGGCGGTCAACGTCAACGAGCAGTTCGAGGTGTCCAAGCAGTTCTGGGCCTACCAGGTCGAACAGGGCGTGCTGAGCAACCCTCCTTCGTTCATCAACAACGTGCCGCACATGAGCTTCGTCTGGGGAGAGGAGAACATCGCCTTCCTGCACAAGCGCGTGGCGGCGCTGCAGCACAGCTCGCTGTTCCGCGGCATGCAGATTTCCGAAGACCGCGAGCAGATCCGCCAGTGGGCGCCGCTGGTAATGGAAGGTCGCGACCCGGGGCAGAAAGTCGCGGCCACGCGCATGGCCATCGGTACCGACGTGAACTTCGGCGAGATCACTCGCCAGCTGTTCGCATCGATGACCCGCAACCCCAATGTGCAGCTGCACCTGAGCCATGAAGTGCGCGACATCGTGCGCAATGAAGACGGCAGCTGGAACGTGGTGGTGGCCGACCTGGCCAACGGCGGCGCGCAGACCAGCGTCAAAGCCAAGTTCGTGTTCATCGGCGCTGGCGGCGGTGCGCTCAAGCTGCTGCAGAAATCCGGCATCCCGGAAGCCGACGGCTATGCCGGTTTCCCGGTGGGCGGCCAGTTCCTGATGACCGACAACCCCGACACCGTCGCCCGGCACCAGGCCAAGCTGTACGGCAAGGCGTCGGTCGGCGCGCCACCGATGTCGGTGCCGCACCTCGACACCCGGATGATCGATGGCAAGCAGGTCCTGCTGTTCGGCCCGTTCGCGACCTTCTCCACCAAGTACCTGAAAAACGGCTCGCTGTTGGACATGTTCGCTTCGCTGACCAGTCACAACGTCAGCCCCATGCTGCATGCCGGTATCGACAACATCGACCTGAGCACCTACCTGATGGGCCAGCTGATGCTCAGCTTCGATGACCGCATGGCGGCCCTGCGCGAGTATTTCCCCAATGCCAGGAACGAGGACTGGAAGCTGCTGCAGGCGGGCCAGCGGGTGCAGGTGATCAAGAAGGACCCTGTGCATGGCGGCATCCTGCAGTTCGGCACCGAGGTGGTGGCCGCCGAGGACGGCAGCATTGCCGCGCTGCTGGGCGCCTCGCCCGGCGCGTCGACCGCCGCGCCGATCATGCTGACGGTGCTGGAGAAGACCTTCAAGGACCGCATCAAGAGCCCTGAATGGCAGGCCAAGCTGAAAGCGATCGTGCCAACCTACGGCCAGAAGCTGAACAACGACCTGGCGCTGACCAACAAGACCCGCGAATGGAGCAGTGCTCGGCTGCAACTGCTGCATGTGCCGGTAATGCCGGAGACGGCGGTGTCGGCTCGATAATCGCCAATCGCGGGGCAAGCCCGCTCCCACACTGCTGAGGATTTGCGGCAACGTGGGAGCGGGCTTGCCCCGCGATGCGTTTCGGGCACAAAAAAGCCCGCACTTGGCGGGCTTTTCGGGGATTTGGTCGGAGAGACAGGATTCGAACCTGCGGCCTTCTCGTCCCGAACGAGACGCGCTACCTGGCTGCGCTACACTCCGATGGCCAAAATGCTACTGCATCGTTTTTTTCAACGCAACCCCTTGTTGCAAAAAGGAGTTGCGCCGAAAAGCAGTGGCTGGATCACAGCTCTTTGACCGTGCGGATCTGGTCTTTGTTGATGCGCGTGCGCTTGCCGTCAAGCTGTTCGAATTCGTAGAAGCCGGAGTCTTCGTCATAGCTCGGGGTATCCACCGCCTGGATCTCACGGCCGTCGTTCAGGGTGATGACGGCTGGCGAGGCGCAGCCGGCGAGGGCGCCCAGGCCCAGGGCAAGCAGGAAAGCGGGAAGGGTCCGTTGGATCATCGTGTTTCTCCTGGTTCGAGTGTGCTTGATGACGTTATGACGCAGGGCGTCCACGCAAGTTCCTTGTCCAGTGCAGCATAGCGCTCAGGCTGGGGCATTGACCGGGAGCAACGGCGGGGCAGCGCTCGGCCGGCCTGTGATATAACAGCGCACATCCCTGTTTCCCTGCGACGGACCCCCCATGAAAGCCAAGGCAGATACCCCCTTCGTGCCGTTGAACATCGCTGTACTGACGGTCAGCGACACCCGTACCTTCGAGACCGACACCTCCGGCCAGCTGTTCGTCGATCGCCTCACGGCGGCCGGCCATCAGCTCGCCGCCCGGGTGCTGCTCAAGGATGACCTGTACAAGATCCGCGCCCAGGTCGCGACCTGGATCGCCGATGACCAGGTGCAGGTGGTGTTGATCACCGGCGGTACCGGTTTCACCGGCCGTGACAGCACCCCGGAAGCCGTGGCCTGCCTGCTGGACAAGCAGGTCGAGGGTTTCGGCGAACTGTTCCGGCAGATCTCGGTGGCCGATATCGGCACCTCGACCGTGCAGTCCCGGGCCTTGGCGGGCCTGGCCAATGGCACCCTGGTGTGCTGCCTGCCGGGTTCGACCAATGCCGTGCGCACCGGTTGGGATGGCATCCTCGCCGAACAGCTCGACGCCCGCCACCGCCCCTGCAACTTCGTCCCTCACCTGAAGCAGGCGGCGGCCTGTGACAGCCGTGGTTGAGGCCGCGACTGTCCGGCCATTGATGCCGGTGGAAGAAGCCCTCGAGCGCCTGCTGGCGCTGGCCGAGGCCGCGCCGATCGGTGACACCGAAGAGGTGGCGCTGGCCGATGCCGAAGGCCGCGTGCTGGCGCGTGAGCTTGTAGCCGGGCTCGACCTGCCGCCCTGGCCCAACAGTGCCATGGATGGCTATGCGCTGCGCCTGGCTGATTGGCAGGGCGAGGCGCTGCCGGTGAGCCAGCGCATTTTTGCCGGCCACGCGCCGCAGCCACTGCAGCCAGGCACCTGTGCGCGCATCTTCACCGGTGCGCCCTTGCCGCAAGGGGCCGATTGCGTCGAGATGCAGGAAAACGCCGAAGTGCTGGAGGATGGCCGGGTGCGTTTCCTCGAGCCACTGGCCGTCGACCAGAACGTGCGCCCCAAAGGCCAGGAAACCCGTGCCGGCGAGCAGGTAATGAGCGCCGGCACACGCCTGGGGCCGATCCAGCTCGGCCTGGCGGCCACCCTGGGTTTTGCGCGCCTCGACGTGGTGCGCCGGCCCCGGGTGGCGGTGCTGTCCACCGGCGATGAACTGGTCGAGCCCGGCTTGCCGCTGGGCCCGGGGCAGATCTACAACAGCAACCGGCGCCTGCTGGTCAGCTGGTTGCAGCGCCTGGGTTGTGAAGTGGTGGATGCCGGCATTCTGGCTGATGACCTTGAGCGCACTCGCCAATGCCTGGCCGGGCTGGGCAATGTCGACCTGATCCTGTCCACTGGCGGCGTGTCGGTGGGTGAGGCCGACTACCTTGGCCTGGCCCTGCGCGAAGCCGGTGAACTGGCGTTGTGGAAGCTGGCGATCAAGCCGGGCAAGCCCCTGACCTTCGGTCACTACCAGGGTGTACCGGTCATAGGCCTGCCGGGTAACCCCGCATCGACCCTGGTCACGTTCGGCCTGCTGGCCCGCCCATACCTGCTGCGTCGTCAGGGCGTGGCCGATGTTGCACCGCTGCGCTTCAGCGTGCCGGCGGGTTTCGACTGGCCCAAGCCGGGCAATCGTCGGGAATACCTGAGGGCGCGCATCGAAGATGGCCAGGTACGCATCTACAAGAACCAGAGCTCCGGGGTGCTGCGCAGCGCTGCCTGGGCCGAGGGAGTAGTGGAGGTGCGTGAGGGCAGCATGCCGCGCCAGGGCGAGCTGGTGCCGTTCATTCCCTTCAGCGAGCTACTCGGCTAGCACCTCACCGCTGGGCGATTCGCCTGCGGGGGCCAGTTGGGTCAGGCGCATGTGCACGTTCTCCAGCTGTTGCGCCGCGACACTCCAGTCGTGGCGCTGGCGGGCGAACTGGCGGCCGGCTTCACCCAGTTGGGCCATGCGCCAGGGCTGGTTGAGCAGTTGGGTGATCAACAAGGCCAGTTGGCCGCTGTCGTCGCTGCCCAGATAGTGCTCGCCATTGTTGGCCGCCAGGCCCGAAACGCCCTTGCCGGTGCTGATCACCGGCAGGCCCGCGGCCATCGCTTCGAGGATTTTCACCTTCGAGCCACCGGCATAGCGCAGCGGTGCGAAGAACAGCGCCGAGCGCCGTTGTATTTCGCGCAGGTCGGGGCGGTAGCCGAGCCACTCGATGCGCGGGTCGTTCCAATGCAGTTTCCAGCTGGCCGGCAGCGCATGCCCGGCAATGGCCAGGCGTACCGCCGGGTTGCTCATCCACACCTGTGGCAGGATTTCTTCCAGGGCCCACTCGATGGCTTCGAGGTTGGCCCCGTACTCGAAGTTGCCGACGAACAGCAGGCGCTGGCTGTGGGGGCACGGCCGGACAGCCTCGAAGTAGTCGCAGTCGACGCCATTGACCACCACATTGACTGCTCGCCCGCTGATCTGCTCGATCAGCTCGGCATCATGGTTGCTGACCGCCACCACTTCGCTGGGTTGACGCAGCACGCGCTGCTCCCAGCGGCGATAGCGCCAGCGGTCGAAGGCATTGAAGGGGCGCAGCCACAGTGGCAGGCGGTCATGGCAGGCGCCGCCCATCACCGATTCAAGGGTGTGTTCGCTGAGCATGAAGGGCAGGCCACGGGCCTGCAGGGCCTTCTCGAAGGGCTGGAAGCTGTAGCTGTGCTCGATCTGGATGACATCCCAGGGTTCGTCCAGCAGCTGCTCGAAGCGATGCCGCAGGCACGGTGCCAGGCCATTGACGATCGCCCGCATGGGGTAGTCGATGATCGGTGAGGCCAGCAGGTTCAGCGGGCTGTGCAATGGCCGGCGGGGCAGCACGATCAGGCGTTCGAGCAAGGGCTCCAGGGCTTCAAGCGCCGCATCGCCCAGCGGCACCTTGGACTGCACCAGCAAGGTGATCCGGTGACCACGCTGCGCCAGTTGGCGCAACAGATGATATTGCCGGGTCTTGCTGCCGCTGGTGGTAGGCCAGGGCAGGTAGGGCAGGGTCCAGAGTATGCGCATGAGCCCGATTCCTCGTTGCATGGCCGGGTGTCGGCCCTGGAAGCCAAGACGCGCCCGCTGGCAGTCAACCGATGGCGGCTGCCGGGGCGCGTCCATGGATATCAGTAAAGCGTACGATGCCGTCCTCGCCCAGGTATGCGCCGCTCTGCACCTCGATCATCACCAGGTCGATGACGCCTGGGCTTGGGCATGGTTTCGCGGGAAACCGGCCATGATCGGTCGCCAGCACCGCCAGCGATGATAAAGGGGGCAGAGGGATCATCGTCATAGCCTCTACTCAGGGCGCTGGGGACAGCGCAGTGAACGGAAATACGACCTGTCAGGCATCTGGCGGCAAAAGTCAATAAAATGACTTTCGTGAGCATTGTCGTCCTTGATGGCCAAATATTTGTCGAATGATGCGCCTGAAGCCTCAGGCTTTCAATGTCAATTGTATGAAGTCAGCTTTAATCGCTTAGCTCAGGGAGCAATTTCAGGTTGATGGTGGTCGAGATTGCGGTAGGGCTTTTCCATGGAGAACAACGATGAATGAGCGCAAGGCACTGCTGATCCTGCATGGCAAGCAGGCGACCAATGACGAGGTGCGCGAGGCCGTGGGTCAACTGCGTGAGCGCGGCTGGCAGCTGGATGTGCGCCTCACCTGGGAGGCGGGCGACGCCCGGCGCCTGGTCCAGGAGGCGCAGGCTGCAGGCTATCCGCTGGTGGTGGCAGGTGGTGGTGATGGCACCTTGCGTGACGTGGCCGAGGCTTTGGCACAGGGGGCTGCCAACACTCGGCCAAGCCTGGCGTTGCTACCCCTTGGGACGGCCAATGACTTCGCCAGGGCCGCTGGGGTGCCGTTGGAGCCGGCGGCGGCACTTGCGCTGCTGGACACGCCGGCGCAGCCGATCGACTTGGGGCAGGTGGGCGAGCAGTTGTTCCTCAACATGGCAACCGGCGGCTTTGGCAGCCAGGTCACGGCCAGCACCTCGGAAGACCTCAAGAAAGTGCTGGGGGCGGCGGCGTACCTGTTCACCGGCCTGTCGCGCTTCAGTGAGTTGCAGGCCGCCTCGGTCACGTTGCATGGGCCGGGCTTCGAGTGGCAGGGCGAGCTGCTGGCGCTGGGCATCGGCAACGGGCGGCAGGCCGGTGGCGGGCACGTGCTCTGTCCGGACGCCAAGGCTGACGATGGCCTGCTGGACATCGGCATCCTGCCGGCGCCGCAGGAAATGGTGGGGGCTTTGCGTGGGCTGCTGGCGGGGGAGGAACTGTTCGTGCGGGCGCGGCTGCCGTGGGTGGAGATCAAGAGCGCCCAAGGCCTGGACATCAACCTCGACGGCGAGCCGCTGCAGGCCGACAGCCTGCGCTTCGAGGTCGTGCCCCGAGCGCTGTGCGTGCACCTGCCGGCGGATTCGCCGTTGCTCAGTCGTCCAGGCTGATGATCTTTTCGCGCACGGCGAACAGCACCAGGCCCGCCACGTCGTAGATCTGCAGGCGTTTCATGATTTGCGAGCGGTGGGTTTCCACGGTCTTGATCGACAACCCCAGGCCGTTGGCGATTTCACGGGTAGATTTGCCGCGTACGATCAGGCGCAGGATCTCCAGCTGGCGAGCGGTCAGGTTGTGGCGCTCTTCGCTGGGTGGCTTGCCGCTCTGCGCGCGCAGCAGCGCCTGGTTGATCACGGTATGGGCGATGGCGGGGCTCAGGTAACGCTCGTTGTTGCGCAGTGCGGTGAGGGCCTGTTCCAGCTCGGTGGCGCTGGTGTCCTTGAGCAGGTAGCCATGGGCGCCGCTTTCCAGGGCGCGCATGATCAGGTCGGGGTCGGTGTGCATGGACAGCATCAGCACCTTGCAAGCGCAACCGTTTGCGCGTAGCTGCGCAAGCGCGTCCAGACCGCTGGTCGAGCGCATGGATATGTCCAGCAGGATAATGTCCGGCGCCAGGCGCAGGACCTGCTCCAGCAACTGGCCGCCATCCTCGACTTCGCCGACCACCAGGTAGTCGGGCAGGTCCGATACCAGCGCGCGCACGCCGGCGCGAATCAGCGAATGGTCGTCTACCAGCAGCAATCTACACGTCATGTTGGGGGGAGGTCCTGGCACGTTCCTGGCTGCGTGGCGGCCACGGGAACAGGGCTTCGATCTGGCAGCCTTGGCCGGGTTGGCTGTTGACGGTCAAGCTGCCTTGCAGGGCGGTGGCCCGCTCCTGCATGCCAGCCATGCCGCGTTGGCCAGCCTCGGCCGGGGCTAGTGCGGGCACGAAGCCACAGCCATCGTCCTGAATCGACAGGGCAAGGCCTGGCGGCGTGCGTTGCAGGCGAATCAGCAGGTTGCGGGCGTTGGCATGACGCAGCACGTTGGTGACCGCTTCCTGAGTAATGCGGAAGGCCGCCATGGATACTTCTTCGCTGATGCCGCCCAGGCGCTGGTGGCAGTCCAGGCTCCAGTGCAGGTCGCTGCTCTGCAAGGTGCTCTGCAGGTGCGCGCGCAGGCTGGCCTCAAGGCCCAGGCTGGCCAGTTGCCGCGGGTTGAGGATGGCGGACAGATCGCGAACGTTGCTCAAGGTATGGTCCAGGGTGCTGCGCAGGGTTGTGCACTGGGCCTGCAGCTGCTCGGGGACCCGGCGTTGCAGCCAGTCGAGCTGCAATTTGGCAGCGGTCAATAACTGGCCGATATCGTCGTGCAGTTCTCGGCTCAGGTGCTGGCGCTCGCTCTCCTGCACTTTGAGCATGCGGTCGGCAAGCTCCGCCGGGCGCAGGCTGATCGAGTGCGCGCCGTGGCGCAGCTGCCAGGCAACGCCGAGCATCGCCAGTACCTGGAGCAGCAGCAGGCCGCCGGGCAATGGTTGCGCTCGCCAGTAGAAAAGCAGGTTGGCTGCCAGTGAGGCCAGGCACAACAACGCGGTTGCCCAACGCAGCAGGGCGATGCTAGAGCGGCAGCGCTGGAAAAACGTCAAGCCTGGGAACATAGGGAGGGAGGCCAATAAATTATTGCTGTTGGAGGCAGTACACAGGTTTGGCCAGAAGTTTGGCGTCCCGTTTTCAAGTAAACATCGGGCACGAATGCAAAAGCCCGGTAACGACGGAGCACGCGTTCGAGTGCACGCATGTTAACACTTCGGTTTGCTTTGGTCGCGGGGGTGCAACTGCTTGAAAGCTCAGAATTCACGGGCTATCGCGGAGTATCTGTGCGCTCCGCAGGCTGGCACAGTGCCACGCCCGCTGCGCGGGAGCATGGGGGTAAGTGCAACTAAGGCAAACCCTGATGTGCAGGTTTTACGCAACTTGTGCAACTTTGCAAGTTGGACGATCGTCTCGCCTAGTTGCAACGCAAGAGCAGCCTGTTAGTTACCGATCGTGGCGGTTTTAACATTGCAGGCCGGTACTTGCCTGCCCGGCATGCGCCGATGCGCAGTTGGCGTCGGTGCCCAGGCCGGGCACGCACGGCTGCCCAAGTGCACTGGCCAGTTCGTTCAGCAGCATATGTTGCTCTTCGCTGTCCAGGCTCAGGCGGCCGGTGAGCGGGTCGACCAGCTCCAATTGCCACGCCAGAAGGGTCAGGCAGGCTGCCAGCGCCGGCAATGTCTTGCCCTGCAAGTGTCGTTGCCTGCAGGCAGGGGCGAGCAGCTGTTGCAGGGTGCGGGTGTAATGCGCCACTTCAAGCAGGCCAAGGGTGTCGGCGCGCAGTGCCAGCAGGTCAAGGCTTTCGTCCAGGCAGTGGCAGGCGTCGGGGTCGTTGCCGATCAATTCGAGGTGCTGCAGGCATTCCTGTGCCTTGCTCAGCAGGGTCTGCGCATCCAGCAGGAAACCCTGCAGGACGCTGCTGGGCAGTGGTGCGATATCCATCATGTCACTCCAGCGCGCAGGGCTAGAGCAGGGGTGGGCCATACCTGGACGATTGCGAGCAAAAGCCTGACTCCATTCATGCATTGAGAATGGCGTCACATTAATGGCTAAAGGATATTGCGAACATCAGGTTGCACCCGATTGCGGGTAGGGGTTTCCCTGATGAAGATAGGGGCGAATGCTTCGTTGTGGGGTGTCCTGCGGTAGGGCGTGGCGGCAGTAAAGCATGATGGTAAAGTGATATCAATCTCTGCCCCCGGCTTTTTCCGTTCGGGGTCAAGCTGCGCGAATACCCGCCGATACATCGGCGGATGCAATCAATTTTCCCGACACAAGCCAGGGGGTTGTCCAAATGGCCGGCATTCTCGACACGGTAGACCAACGTACGCAACTGGTAGGTGAGAACCGCCTGGAAATCCTCATGTTCCGTCTGGCTGGCCGGCAACTGTTCGCCATCAACGTGTTCAAGGTGCAGGAGGTGCTGCAGCTGCCCAAGCTGACGCTGATGCCGCAGCGCCATTCATTCGTCTGTGGCGTGGTCAACCTGCGTGGGCAGACGCTGCCGGTGATCGACCTGTCCCAGGCGATCGGCATGCGGCCACTGCAACCGGGGCCAGGCAGCACCATCATCGTCACCGAGTACAACCGTTCGGTGCAGGCCTTCCTGGTGGGGGGCGTCGACCGGATCGTCAACATGAACTGGGAGGCCATCATGCCGCCGCCGACCAGCGCCGGTCGCCAGCACTATCTGACGGCGATCACCAAGGTCGAAGAGCAGTTGGTGGAAATCATCGACGTGGAGAAGGTACTGGCCGAGATCGTGCCCTACAGTGCCAAAGTATCCCGTGACAAGCTCGAAGACCCGGTGCTGGCCCGCGCCCGTGGCCGTGAAGTGCTGCTGGTGGATGACTCCAGCGTGGCCCTGGCGCAGTTGCGCGATACCTTGTCGCAGTTGGGCGTGAAACTGCACGTGGCCAGTGATGGCCTGAAGGCGCTGCGTCTGCTCAAAGGCTGGGCCGATGCCGGGGAGGATGTCTGCGAGAAGCTGCTGATGATCTTCACCGATGCGGAAATGCCTGAGATGGACGGCTACCGGCTGACCACCGAGATTCGCAACGACCCGCGCCTGCGCGGCCTTTACGTGGTGCTGCACACCTCACTGTCGGGCAGCTTCAACGAGTCGATGGTGAAGAAGGTCGGTTGCGACAACTTCCTCTCCAAGTTCCAGCCCGACCGCCTGGTGGATGTGGTCCGTCAGCGCCTGAGCATGGATACCGCGTCGGCCTGATACCTGGTACGCCTGTGTCCGGTATAAGCTTGGGCTTTAACTGGCACAGGGTGAGGCAGGGATGATTCTGAGTGCGTTGTATCGTTATCCGGTGAAGTCGACGCAGGCGCAGAGCCTGCAGCGCTCTCCGGTCGATTACCTGGGCCTGGACGGTGATCGGCGCTGGTTGGTGGTAGAAGCCGAGAATGGTCGTTTCCTCACGCAGCGGGCGTGGCCTGCGCTCGGGCAGATCACTGCCGACTACGGCACGAATGGCCAATTGCTGCTCACCGCGCCAGGGCGGGCGGCATTGAGCGTGCCAGTGCCGCCTGCAGACGATGAGTTGCGTGGTGTCACCATCTGGCGTGACACCCTGCGCGTGCCCGATGCCGGGGATGCGGCAGCGGCATGGCTCAGCGAACTGTTAGGCAAGCCGGTGCGGCTGGTGCATTGCCCTGACCAGCGGGCGAGGTATCTGCCCAGCGGATATGGCCTGAACAGCGACCGCGCGGCATTCCCTGATGGTTTTCCGTTGTTGTTGATCGGCCAGGCTTCCCTGGACGAGCTGAGCGCGCGCATCGGGCGCCCAATGGAGATGCTGCGTTTTCGGCCGAACCTGGTGGTCGAGGGCGCCGAGGCATTTGCAGAAGACCGCTGGAAGCGCATCCGTATTGGTGACATGACCTTCCGTGTGCTCAAACCCAGCGTGCGTTGCATCCTCACCACTCTCGACCCCGCCACGGGCGAACGCAGCCCGGACCGTGAGCCGCTGACCACGCTCAAGACGTTCCGCGAGAAAGAGGGGGATGTGCTGTTCGGCCAGAACCTGGCGGTGGATGGCGCGGGGGAGCTGAAGGTGGGGATGGCGGTTGAGGTTATCGAGTAAGGCAGGGCGAGTTTGATTGTGTGAGGGCTGCAAGGTGCTGGGCGATAGTCTTGCAGCGCTCTTGAGATCGAGCGCCGCCCGCGCGGCGCATCGCTGGCAAGCCAGCTCCCACATCTGTTTCGGGCCAGTCACTCCTGTGATTTCATCGTTGTACGCCTTGTGGGCCCGACTCGATCTCGAAGTGTGCGCTGACGGCCCTGCGCCTGACTTCAGACATGCACCAAGGCGTGCAGCGGTACCCTCACAGGCATAATTGGCCCGAAACGAATGTGGGAGCTGGCTTGCCAGCGATGCGCCGCGGGCGGCGCTCGATCTCATAGGCGCTGCAGCACCCTTGGCTAACGATCACATATCGTCGAAATACCGCTCATGCCAATCCACCAGCGGTTGCGGCGAATTGAGCTTTTGCCCGTAGATCACCGAATACGACAGCACGTTCTGCACGTACTGGCGTGTCTCGTCGAACGGGATCGACTCGACCCATACGTCGAAGCTCAGGTGCTTGGCGCCCTTGAGCCATTGCCGTACGCGGCCGGGGCCGGCGTTGTAGGCGGCCGAGGCCAGCACGCGGTTGCCGTTGAACTGGCTGTGAACCTGGCTCAGGTAGGCGGCGCCGAGCTGGATGTTCTTGTCCGGGTTGAGCACCTGGGCCGGGGAGGCCAGCGGGATGCTGAACTTGCGCGCAGTCTCCTTGGCGGTGGCAGGCATCAGCTGCATCAGGCCGCTGGCGCCAACGCTGGAGCGGGCGTCTTCCATGAATGCGCTTTCCTGGCGGGTGATGGCGAACACCCAGCTCGAGTGCAGGCCGCGCACCTTGGCTTCGCGCACCAGGGTGTCGCGGTGGGCCATGGGGAAGCGGATGTCCAGGTCGTCCCAGTACTGGGCCTGGCTGATGGTGCGAATGGCCGGGAAGTACCAGCGCATGTCATAGGCAAGGCGTGCCTGGGCGACCATTTCGTCACGGTTGAAGTGGCGGCTGACGTGGTACCACTCGCGTCGGCCTTCGACAATCTGGCCGCGGGCGTGGAACTCCAGGGCACGGCGCACGCCGGGGGTATTGCGCACCTTGTTGATTACCTGCTGGCTGAGCTGCAATGGCTTGTTGTTCAGCTGGTAGGCGGTCTGTGCCCGGTCGGCGGCGAGGAAGCCATAGAAATCACGCTCGCGGGCCACGGTCTTGTACAGCAGTGGGATCTGCGGATTGTTGGGTTGCGCCAGTTCCAGGCTGCGGGCTTGCCAGTACTTCCAGCGGTTGCTGCTGGCCAGGTCCTGGGGCAGGCGCTTGCTCAGCTCGTAGGCTTCTTCCCAGCGGCCCAGGCGCAGCAACAGGCGCATGCGCCACTCGCTGACGGTATTGTCGCGCAGTTCGGGGTCGTAGCGGGTCATGAGGTCCAGCGCGCGCGGGTCATAGCGACGTGCAAGCGTGAGGCCGATCTCGCGGGCGATGGCGACCTTCTCGTCGCGGGAGAAGTGCATGCGCTGGGCGTAGTCATCGAGCAGCGCCATGGCTTGCTCCGGATCCTGGCGTGCCAGGCGGCGCAGGCCGAGGCTGACCACGTCGGACATGGCTTCGTTGACCGGGGTGAAGCGCGAAGGCTGGTTGAGCAGTTCGGGCTTCTGCGCCACATCGATCAGCAGCTTGCCCTGGGGAGCCAGGGTGGTGAGGGTCTTCACCAGGTTGTTGGCCAGCCCGTAGTTGCGCGCCTGGGCCGCCAATTTGGCGCGCTGCCAGCGTTTGGCCTCGGTCAGTTGCCCTTCGGCTGCCCACATGGCGAACAGCGTGTCGCAGGCCTCTGGTTGCGATTTGCCGACGTTCCATAGCTTGTCTGCCGTGGCGAAGCCCTGGGCGCGCTGGCCGTGGCTCAGCTGGTACTGGCCGTTGAGGCAGTCCAGCTCGGTGAAGTTGAGCTTGGGGTCGTAGTATTTGACGAAGGTGTTCCATTCGCCGCGTTCGGCCAGCCAGCGCAACCAGCGCAGCTTCATCCAGTTGGCCTGGGGCAGGTCGCCGTGGGCGGCGAGGAAGCCTTCGATTTCCTCGTTGCTGGCGCTTTTCAGCCGGGCGGTGAGCTCGTCATACGTGAGGTAGGGCGTCAGCGGGTAGTCGCGCAGTGCTTGCGCGTAACGCAGGTAGGGGCCTTTGTCGCCTTTGGCCAGGGCGCGCTTGGCCTCGTCGTAGTACTGGCGCTGCTGGGTGAGGTCGGCGGCCTGTGCGGCACTCGCAGCGGTTGCGGTGAGCAATAGGCAGGAAGCAATGTGTAACAGGCGGCTGCGCATGATACGTCCGGGCAGTTGAACCATTAGAGAGTGACGGCGGAGCCAGCACTGTTGGGTATTACTGCCTAGCTTAGCCGTTTGCCGTGGGCCGGTGAAAGCACTGTGCTTGTATCGAGTTGTTATCCGACGCGGTGCTGTTGGCAACGCGGTTTTAATGCCCTGCGCAGGCAAGTCGGGTAGAATGCGCGCCCAGTTTTTGGAGATGATCATGACCCTGCTCAAATTCAGCGATGTGTCCCTCGCATTCGGCGCCATGCCGTTGCTGGACAAGGTTTCCTGGCAGATCGCCCGTGGTGAGCGGGTGTGCATCATCGGCCGCAACGGTACAGGCAAGTCGAGCATGCTGCGCCTGATCAAGGGCGAGCAGAAGGCCGACGATGGCGATATCTGGCGCGCCCCGGGCCTCAAGATCGGCGAGCTGCCGCAGGAACTGCCGGTAGCCGACGAGCGCACGGTGTTCGATGTGGTGGCCGCTGGCCTGGATGGCGTGGGCGAGCTGCTGGCCGAATACCACCACCTTAGCCTGAACATCCACACTGCCGAAGACCTGGACAAGCTGATGCACGTTCAGCACGAGCTGGAAGCTCGCGATGGCTGGCGCCTGCAGCAGGTGGTCGAAAGCACCCTCAGCCGCCTGCAACTGCCGGCCGACAAGACCCTGGCCGAGCTGTCCGGTGGCTGGCGCCGCCGTGTGCTGCTGGCCCAGGCGCTGGTGTCCGAGCCGGACCTGCTGCTGCTCGACGAGCCCACCAACCACCTGGACATCGGCGCCATCGCCTGGCTGGAAGAGGCCTTGAGCAGCTTCAACGGTGCAGTGCTGTTCATCACCCACGACCGTTCGTTCCTGCAGAACCTGGCGACGCGCATCCTGGAACTGGACCGTGGCGGCTTGATCGACTGGAACGGCGACTATGCCAGCTTCCTGGTGCACAAGGAGGCCGAGCTGGCTGCCGAGGCGACCGCCAACGCGCTGTTCGACAAGCGCCTGGCCCAGGAAGAGGTGTGGATCCGCCAGGGTATCAAGGCCCGGCGTACCCGTAACGAAGGCCGCGTGCGCGCGCTCAAGGCGCTGCGCGTGGAACGTGGTGAGCGCCGCGAGCGTCAGGGCAAGGCGAACATCCAGATCGAAGTGGCGGACAAATCCGGCAAGCAAGTGATGTTGCTGGAAAACGTCAGCTTCGCGCACCAGGGCGGGCCGAAGCTGGTCAAGGACTTCTCCATGGTGCTGCAGCGCCAGGACCGTATCGGCCTGCTCGGCGCCAACGGCACCGGCAAGACCACCTTGCTCAAGCTGATGCTGGGTGATCTGCAGCCGACAGCGGGCAAGGTCGAGATCGGCACCAAGCTGGAAGTGGCCTACTTCGACCAGATGCGTCACCAGCTCGATCTGGAAAAGACCGTTATCGATAACCTGGCCGAAGGCCGCGACTTCATCGAAATCGATGGCCAGAGCCGCCATGTGCTCAGCTACCTCGGTGATTTCCTGTTCAGCCCTCAGCGTGCCCGTACCCCGGTCAAGGCGTTGTCCGGTGGTGAGCGTGCCCGCCTGCTGCTGGCCAAGCTGTTCAGCAAGCCCGCCAACCTGCTGGTGCTGGACGAGCCGACCAACGACCTGGACGTGGAAACCCTCGAGCTGCTCGAAGAGGTGCTGTCGAACTACAAGGGCACGGTCCTGATGGTCAGTCACGACCGGGCATTCCTCGACAACGTGGTCACCAGCACCCTGGTGTTCGAAGGTGAAGGGCGCGTGCGCGAGTACGTGGGCGGCTACGAAGACTGGATTCGCCAGGGTGGTTCGCCGAAGTTGCTGGGCGTGACCGAAAGCAAGGGCGGTAAGTCCGAGCTCAACAGTGCGGTGGTCGAGCAGGTGGCGGAGCCAGTGGCCCCCGCACCGGTTGCTGCGGCCCCCGACGCTTCGAAGAAAAAGCTTAGCTACAAGCTGCAGCGTGAGCTGGAGATGCTGCCAGGGCAAATCGACGAGGTGGAGCAGCGCATGGCTAAGGCGCAGGAAGAAGTGAACGCTGCGGGCTTCTATCAGCGGCCGATTGCCGAGACTTCGGCGGTGCTGGCCAAGATCGAGGCGTTGCAGGGTGAGCTGGATGCGCTGGTGGAGCGGTGGGCTGAGCTGGAAGGCTGACATCATCGCAGGGCAAGTTGGATAACCGCACCGCAGCTCCCGCAGCCATCAAGGTTTTGTGGGAGCGGCGGTGCGGCGATCCGACTTGTCCCGCGATCAAGACATCATTATTCCTTTTTCAACAGGCGTACTGCCAATACATCGCACGGCGCGCCATGCAGCACATCGTTGGCGGTGCTGCCCAGCAGCAGCGCCAGGCCATGCCGGCCATGGCTGCCCACCACGATCAGGTCGCACTTCTGGTCTTTCGCCAATTGGTGAATTTCCTGGCGTGGCTGGCCGTAGGTGAGGTGCGAATCGCCGCGGTTGATGTCCGGGTACTTGTTGAACAGGCGCTCCATGCGCTCCTTGGCCTGATCGAACTGTTGCTGCTGCAGCTGCGAGAGGTCCATGGGCACGTCACCACCAAAGGCCATGGCCATGGGTTCGACGATATGCACCAGGGAGACCTTCGCGCCGCTGCCCAGGGCGATCGCTTTGGCGCGCTTGATCACCGGGTCGCATTCTTCGGTCAGGTCGACGGCGACCAGAAGATGTTCGTAGGACATGAGCTGTACTCCTGACAATCGCGATAGAAGAAGTATGGTCGCTTTCACGCGGGTCGTCCGTGAAGCATGAGTAACCCGCTCATTTGCAACGCTTTATAAGGTCTACAGATATGACGGTATGGCTGGTGGTGTCAATCCTTGCGCTGATTCTCAGCCCGCTCGCCTGGCTGCGCCCCTCGCGCAAGCAGAGCCGGCAGATGAATCTGCGCCTGGAGGGGCGACGCATGGGCCTGGCCATGCAGCTGGCGCCGCAAGAGTGGCCGCACTGGCTGGAAAAACAGCCCCCCAGTCCATGCCCGCAGTACCACCGGGCACGGCGCAAGGGGCACGACGACAGCTGGTGCTACTGGCAGGTCAGCACGGGCGTCTGGTGGAACCGTTACCGCGAGCCCTGCGAGGATCCGCGGTTGCTCGAGGCCTTCGCCGGGTTGCCGGAAAGCGTCTACAAGATCGAGGCCGATACCCAGATGGTCGCCCTGTTCTGGGGTGAGCGTGGCGAAAATTCTGTTTTGCAGGATATTGCCAAGGTGCTCGAAACCCTCGCCTGATCCCTTCTCATCAACGACAAAGCGGCGGGGGGGGGGCCGCAGGAAGTTAGACGCCCCCCAAGGGGGGGGGGGGGGGCGCAAA
>NZ_JBDJLM010000082.1:0-22370 GCF_039673365.1 Pseudomonas sp. TWI923
GCCGAAGGCGCGAGATGTAGACTTGCGCAGCAAGTCGTAGGCCGCGCGGGCCCGGAAGGCACCGGAGCGAGGGGACCCCGGAGCGCAGCGCAGGGGCCGTATGATGGGAGCGGGCGGCTTTGGTTACTTTGGCCAAGACCAAAGTAACCCGCCGTAAGGGCGGAAAGGTGACTAAAAGTCGCCATCGCCGCCGAATGCGCATGCATCTATCAAAACAAACACTCTGAAACCCGAACCCGAACCCGAACCCGAACCCGAACCCAAAATCAAAAACTCACCCAGCCAACCCCCGCCCCTTATGCGCCAACACCGTATAAATACAAGGCAACACAAACAACGTAAACAACGTCCCAATCGACATCCCCGTAGCAATCACCAGCCCAATATCAAACCGGCTGACCGCCCCAGCCCCGGTCGCCAGAATCAACGGCACCATGCCAAACACCATGGCCGCCGTGGTCATCAGCACCGGCCGCAGGCGAATCGCCGCCGCCTCCTCGATCGCCTCACGCACCCCCAGGCCCTTTTCCTCCCGCAACTGATTGGCAAACTCGACGATCAGGATGCCGTGCTTGGTAATCAGCCCGATCAAGGTCACCAGCCCCACCTGGGTGTAGATGTTCATGCTCGAGACCCCAAGGAACAACGGCAACAACGCCCCACAGATCGACAACGGCACCGTCACCAAAATCACCAACGGATCACGGAAACTCTCGAACTGCGCCGCCAGCACCAGGAAGATGATCGCCAGGGCCAGGCCAAAGGTCATCCACAGCGCGCTGCCTTCCTGCACGAACTGCCGCGCCGTACCGGCATAGTCGACCGAGAAGCCTTCAGGCGCTTCCTCGCGGGCGATGGCCCGCACGGTGTCCAGTGCCTCGCCCATGCTCACCATCGGCACCCCCTGGATGATCGCTGAATTGAGCTGCTGGAACTGGTTGAGCTGGCGCGGCCGGGCGCGGTCGCTGAGGGTGATCAGGGTCGACAGCGGCAACAATTGGCCATGGTCGTTCTTCACGTAGTAATTGTTCAGCCAGCCCGGGTTGGCGCGGTAGGGCCGTTCTACCTGGGCGATCACCTTGTAGCTGCGGCCTTCGAGGGTGAAGCGGTTGATCTCCGCCTCGCCGAGCAGGGTGGCAAGCGTGCCGCCCAGGGCGTCCATCGACACGCCCATCTGTGCTGCCTTGGCGCGGTCGATGTCGATCAGCACTTCAGGCTTGTCGAAGGCCAGGTCGATATCGAGGAACGCGAACTTGCCCGAGGCCTCGGCGCGGGCCTTGATGCGCTGCGCCACATCGAGCAGGGCAGGGTAGTCACCGGCGGTGTTGATCACGAACTGGAACGGCAACCCTTCACCGGTGCCGGGCAGCGAGGGCAGGTTGAAGCCGAAGATCTGCAGGCCGCCGATTTGTGAAAGCTCGGCCTGCACCAGCGGCAGCAACGCCATCTGCGTGCGTTCGCGTTCGCTCCACGGCTTGAGCAAAAAGCCGCCAATACCGGTTTGCACGCCATTGAAACCGTTGATCTGGAACGACGAGTAATACTCGGGGAAGGTCCTGAACAACGGCGTGAACTTATCGGTGTAGGCATTGAGGTAGTCGAGGTTGGCGGTCTGCGGCGAGCTGCTCATCATGAAGATCACCCCCTGGTCCTCGTCCGGCGCCAGTTCGTTGCGGGTGAACATCAGCAGCACCGGGATCAGGCACAGGATCAGCACGGCGAACACCAGCACCACCGGGCGGCTGTCGAGGGTGCCATGCAGCAGGCGCTGGTAACGCAGCTTGAGGCTCTCGAAGATCAGGTCCAGGCGATGGGCCAGGCCAGTGGGATTCTGCTCGTGGCGCAACAGCAGGGCGCACATCATCGGCGACAGGGTCAGGGCGACGATGCCGGAAATGATCACCGCACCCGCCAGCGTAAGGGCGAACTCCTTGAACAAGGCACCGGTCAAGCCAGTGAGAAAACCGATCGGTGCGTACACGGCCGCCAGGGTGATGGTCATCGACACCACCGGCAAGGCGATCTCCCGCGCGCCTTCCAGCGCCGCTTCGAACGGCGTCTTGCCTTCTTCGATATGGCGATGGATGTTCTCCACCACCACGATGGCGTCGTCCACCACCAAGCCGATGGCCAGGACCATGGCCAGCAGTGTCAGCAGGTTCAGCGAGTAGCCCATCATCTGCATGAAGAACAGCACGCCGATCATCGACAGCGGGATGGTCACCACCGGGATCACCACCGAGCGCAGGGCGCCGAGGAACAGAAACACCACGACAATGACGATCAGCACCGCCTCGCCCAGGGTCTTGATCACTTCATTGATCGAGGCCTGGATGAACAGCGTGGCGTCGTAGGCGATCGACACCTTGAGGCTCGACGGCAGTTCTTCCTCCAACTGCGGCATCAGCTTGCGCACTTCCTTGATCACGTCCAGCGGGTTGGCCGCCGGGGTGGCCTTGATGCCGATGTACACCGACGGCGTGCCGTCGAACGAACTGACCGTGTCGTAGTTCTCGGCGCCCATCTCGATGCGCGCCACATCCCCCAGCAGTACCCGGCTGTCGCCGGCGGTCTTGACCGGCAGGGCGGCGAAGGCTTCGGCGGTCTTGAGCTCGGTGCTGGCGTTGATGCTGGTCACCACGTACTCGCCCTTCACCTCACCGGCGGCGGCGAGGAAGTTGTAACGGCGCACCGCACTGGTCACGTCCACCGCCGACAGGCCGAAGCCGGCCAGCTTCACCGGGTCGATCCAGATGCGCATGGCGAACACCTGGTTGCCGAGGATCTGCGCTTCGGCCATGCCAGGCAGGGTGGCCAGCTTGGGCTGGATCACCCGCGACAGGTAGTCGGTGATCTGCGGGTTGCTCATCTGGGTGCTGTAGAAGCTGATGTACATCAATGCCGAGGCGTCGGCGGCTTCCTTGCTCAGCACCGGGTCTTCCGAGTCCTGCGGCAGCTTGTTGCGCACCTCGTTGGCCTTGGCCAGCAGTTGGGTGAACAGGCGGTCGGTGTCGGCGCCGATGCGTGCGTAGACCGAGATCACCGAGAAGTTCTGCCGGCTCACCGAGGTCATGTAGTCGATGCCATCGGCGCTGGCCAGGCTCTGTTGCAGCGGCTGGGTGATGTAGCCCTGGATGGTTTCGGCGTTGGCCCCGGGGTAGGCGGTGGTCACCGTGATCAGGGCGTTTTCCATGGCCGGGTACTGGCGGATCTGCAGCTTGTTCCAGGCTTGCAGGCCCAGCAGCAGGATCAGCAGGCTGACCACGCTGGCCAATACCGGGCGACGGATGAACGGGTCGGTGAATGCCATGGCCGCCTCCCGTTCAGTTCGCGCCAGGCGCGGCAGGTTTCAGGGCCTGGTCATCGCTGATACGGATGGCTGCGCCGGGGCTCAGCTTGAGTTGGCCGGCGGTCACCACCTGGTCGCCGGCCTGCAGGCCCTTGCTCACCACCACCCAGCCATCGCGCCGTTCGCCGGTCTGCACGGTGCGCTGTTCGGCAATCAACTGCGGTTGGCCATCGGCACCGGGCACTGGCTGGCCCTCTTCGGTCTTCTTCGGGCTGATTACATAGACCGAGTTGCCATACAGCGTGAAGGTGATGGCGTTTTCCGGCACCACCACTTGCGGCTGCGGGTTGGGCAACAGCAGTTGCAGGCTCGCGAACATACCCGGCAGCAGCTTGCCGTCCGGGTTGGCCAGTGTGGCGCGGGCCAGCAGGTTGCGTGTGCTTTCCTCGACCTTTGGGTTGATCGCACTGAGGCTGGCGGGGAAGGTCTGGCCCGGGTAGGCCGCCACCTGCACCAGCACCTGTTGGCCCAGGCTCAGGTGCGGCAGCGCCTGCTCGGGCACGTTGAAGTCGACGTAGAGGCTGGACAGGTCCTGCAGGGTGGCGATCACCGTGCCACTGGCGAGGTAGGCGCCGACATCCACCTGGCGAATGCCGATGGTGCCGCTGAACGGCGCGCTGATGCTTTTTTTCGCCAGCGACGCCTTGAGTTGATCGACCACCGCCTGGTTGCGTCGGTACTGGGTGGTCAGGCGGTCGAATTCACCGCGTGAGATGGCCGAGTCGCCGACCAGCTGACTGCCGCGGCCGAAGTCGACCTTGGCCAGGTTGAGGTCGGCCTGGGCGGTGCCGAGCAGCGCGGTTTCCTGGTCGTGGTCCAGTTGCAGCAGCAGTTGCCCGGCCTTGACCTGCTGGCCCGACTCGAAGTGCAGCGACTTGACCGTGCCGGCCACCTCCAGGCTCAGTTCCACGCCCTGGTAGGCCTTGAGGCTGCCGACCGCCGGTAGGCGCTGCTGCCACTGGCGCAGTTCGGCCTGGGCCGCGGCAACGCTGACCGGCGGTTTGGGCTGGCTGAACATCTGCACCTGTTTATAGATGGAGAAGGCCTTGATGCCCCCCAGGATCAGCACGATCAGCAAGACAACGGCCAACATGATCAGCATGCGGCGGCGCAACATGGTCCGGTTCCCTGGATGCGAGGTTGTTATGGATTACGCGCGACCACGGGCGATCCTGCCCACGTGCGATGGGGCAAGTATTGTCGAGAATTGAGAAAAGAGGAGGTTGTCGCGCTGCCTGGCAGTGCCTCATCGCCGGCAAGCCGGCTCCCACAGGGACAGCGCATGGCTTCTTGTGGGAGCCGGCTTTTGTCGAGAATTGGGAAAAGGGGAGGTTGCCGCGTTACCTGGCAGTGCCTCATCGCCGGCAAGCCGGCTCCCACAGGGACAGCGCATGGCTTCTTGTGGGAGCCGGCTTGCCGGCGATAGGGCCGAACAATTAGGCCAGGTGCAGGTGATTGTCCCAGAACCCGGACGGCAGGTTCATCGGTTGCCCGATCAGCTCTGCCTTGCGGCAGTCGTAGAAACGGCAACGCCCCTGCCCGGAGGTCACGACGAAACCATCCTGCACCGCACCCACCCCGGCGCAATCGGGCATCGGCGCATCGAGCTTCACCGCGCCGCTGTCCAGGTCCCAGATGAACAACCGGTTTGCCCGTGGCGCGGTCAGCGCCACCAGGCGCAGGTCGCTGTGGATGGCGACGCTGGCGGTGTACTGGGCCATCGACTGCAGCTGCCGCTCGGGCACCGGGAAGGCCTTGAACGGCTCGCCAGGGCGTTTGATCGCCAGCAGCTCGGCAGTCTCCTCCAGGCCGCCCATGTACTGCTGGCAGGCGGCGATGGTGCCGTCGTCACCCACCGCCAGGTGGCGCACGCTGTTCATCTGCTGGGCCAGGGTTTCCTTGCTCAACAGAGTGCCGTCGCGCTGCATCAGCACCAGGCTCGGCTGCATGGCGTCGAGGTTCATCTCTACCCGGCTTTCGGCCTCGGTGCGGATGCCGCCGTTGGCCACTACCAGCGTCTCGCCGTCGGGCAGCCAGGCCACTTCGTGGGGGCCGATGCCGTGGGTCGAGAGCTCGCCGGTGTGCACCAGGCGCTCACCTTCGAAGCGGTACACACCCAGCACGCCACGGCCAGGGTCGGTGGTGTCGTTCTCGGTGGTGTACAGCCATTCGCCGCCCTTGTGAATCACCGCATGGCCATAGAAGTGGCGGTGCGGCTGCGAGGTGACGGTTTGCAGCAGGCGCCCGTCGCGCAGGTCGATCAGGTAGCTTTCGGTGCCGGGCCGGCGGGCAACGAACAGGGCGATGGGCAGTTCGGGGTGGTTGATGATCGCGTGGCAACGCTGGGCCACCTGGGTGCTGAACACCTGGGTGCCGTCCAGGCGGAAGCCGACGGCGTAGTGCTTGCCGTCGCCATCGTCGCGCGCCGAGAGCAGCAAGGGCTCGCTGCCTTTGTTGCGCAGCAGGCTCCAGCCGCCCAGGGTCAGGGCGCTGAGCAGTACGCTACCGAGTTTGATCGCCTGGCGTCGCAGCATGATCAGTCACCGTCGTTGGCGTTGAAGCCCAGCTGAATATTGAGCGCCTTGGCCAGGTCGCCTTCATGCAGGCGATGGAGGACGTTCAGGCTGTCGTAGATCTGGTTCAGCGCCTGCTGCCCGGCTTCGTCGGCCAGCAGCTCGCCGAGGGTCTTCTGGTTGTCGGCCAGCAGCTTGAGGGTGGCTGCGTAGGCGTCGTCGATCTTCTGTGCCAGCGCCGCCTGGTCTTTGCCCAGCAGGCCGCGCAGGCCTTGGTTATCGACCCCGGACCAGACGGTCTGGGCGGCCTTGAGCGAAGCTTCCAGGCTCTTGAGCGAGGAATGGCTGCGCCAGGCTTCGGCCTGAAGCGGTTGTGGGATGCCCTTGCTCTGGCGACCCATTGGCGCACCGAGCTTCTTCTTCAGGGTGTCCAGGCCGGTGACCTGGGCGCGCAGCAGGTCGGCGATCGCTTCGTGGGAGTCGGCGTAGCGCTGGTTGGGGAACTTGGTCATCTGCGACAGCATGCCGTCGGTGCTGTTCCAGGTCTTGAGGATGTCCTCGGCCAGGACCTTCTGGTGTTCGCCGATCGCCACCAGCAGCGGGCAGTAGCGCGCCTTCTGTTCGGCCGTGGCCATGTCCGGCTTGCTGTCGAACAGGATGTACTCGTAGGCGGACAGGCCGCGCACCACGACGCTGGCCTTGCTCAGTGCCTCGGCATCGACTGGCTTGTCGCCATTGACCAATTGCTCGACCTGGCGGCCCACCAGGTTCTTCTTGTCTGGCCAGAACTGCACCTGCCAGGCGCGGTTGCCTTCGGCCAGCGGGCCGACCAGCAGCGGTTGCAGTTCGGCCCAGGCTTTCTGCGCGTTGAGGAAGTCGGCGCGGGCGCTGTCCAGCGAGGTCTTGCCTTCGCAGTAGGCCAGGGCGCTGGCGGCCAGCACGCGGTCGGCCTCGACCCAGCGGCTGTAGGTCGGCAGGATCACCTGCTTGGCGATGGCGGCGGAGGTCACGGCTTGCGGGTCCTGCGGCGAGCAGGCGCCGAGGGCGAGTGCGGCGAGGCTGGTGAACAACAGTTTGGGTCGGAACATGCCCGGCTCCTTAGCGCGTTTTAAAGTGAATTCAGGAAGGCCAGCAGCGCGGCGCGCTGCTCGGCATTGAACGTCAGTACCTGGTCGCGCGCGGCCTGGGCCTCGCCGCCGTGCCATAGCACGGCTTCGAGCAGGTCGCGGGCACGGCCATCGTGGAGGAAGCGGGCGTCGCTGCTGACGGTCTGGCTCAGGCCGATACCCCACAGTGGCGGGGTGCGCCAGTCCTGGCCGTTGGCGGCGAACTCGGTGCGCTCGTCGCTCAGGCCCGGGCCCATGTCGTGCAGCAGCAGGTCGCTGTAAGGGCGTATCACCTGGTTGGCCAACTCGGGCTCGGCGGCATCGGCGGCGGTGGTGAACTGCGGGGTGTGGCAGCTTTGGCAACCGGCCTGGTAGAACAGGTTCTTGCCGGCCAGTACCTGCGGGGCCGCGCCGTCGCGGCGGGCCGGTACGCCCAGGTTGCGGGTGTAGAAGGTGACCAGGCGCAGGAGGTTGTCGCTGACCTCTTTTTCGCCATCGGCACCATCGCCATTGGGCGCGGCCAGGCAGTCGACCTGGGTCGGGGTGCAGTCGTCCTTGGGCAGCAGCGTGCTGGTCAGGCCCATGTCACCGGCGAAGGCATGCACATTCTGCTGGTTGACGTTGGGTTGCCCGGCCTTCCAGCCGAAGCGGCCGACCACCGTCTTGCCCTGGGCGTCGTCCCAGACCCGGTTGGCACGGCCGCGGATGCCGTCATGGTTGCGGTCATCCGGGTCTTCGTTGGCCAGGATATCGGCTTCGGCGATGGCTTCGAGCAGGCCGAGGCCGATCATCGGTGGGGCGATGCGGGCCGAGAAGCGGGTATCGGGATGCATCGGGCCGTAGCCGAGCTGGGTGATCTGCAGGGTGGGGCGGCGCAACTCGACCTGGTGGCCGTCCTTGAAGGTGACGGTCTGGCTGTCGTAGCTCACCCGTACCTTGCCCTCCGGCGCCACGCCGGGCACGGCCATGTCCTGCAGCTGGGTGCCATACACCGGCTCAGGCACCACGCCCAGGCGTTCGATAACCTGGGCGTAGTAGGGCTGGTCGGGGATCGACAGGCGTACCAGCATCGACACCGCGTTGCTGTCGCCGGGCTCCGGCGGGTGGCCGCGGCCGTCACGCACGTGGCAGTTCTGGCAGGCGTTGGTGTTGAACAGTGGGCCCAGGCCATCACGGGCGGTGGTGGTGGACGGGGCGATCACCCAGGGGCTGCGAAAAAAGCTGTTGCCCACGGCGAAGTCCAGGCGCCGCTCGGGGTTGAGGTTGGCCGAGGGCAGGGAGAAGGCGTTGCGGTCACTGCGCTGCACCGTTGCCTGGCCGCCGGAGAGGGCTTCACCGGGCTCGGCCTGGGTGAAACGCGGAGCGTCGTCACAGGCGGCAAGGGCGAGGGCCAGCAACAGGGGGCTTAGGCGGAGCAAGGACATCGACAATCCTGGGCGTGGGCGAAAAACCGGCGTGCAAGCTTATCAGGCCGGCTGTTTTTGAATAAGAGCAATTTGCAATTGCTGGATGAAATAGCGGACATGTCGTGCACCCTGTGGGAGCGGGTTTACCCGCGAACACCGGCATAGCCGGTGCCAGGTACCGAGTCGCCTGATTCGCGGGTAAACCCGCTCCCACAGGGATTTGTGTGGGTGAAACATGTAAAAAAAGGCGACCCGAAGGCCGCCTCATAGCATCAACTGTCAACGCGTCGATCAGAACTCGTGATCGGCGGTGTCCGGGTTCAGGTTGTCGATGCCCAGCTTGCCTGCGGCCTGCTCGATCGCGCCGGTCTGCTTGACCAGCGACGCGATGGCGTCACGCACGATCTGGTTGCCGGCAGCGTTGTCGGCGGCGATCAACTGGTCGTAGTGCTCGCCTTTGAGCGCGTGGTCGACGATCACCTGCAGCTTGGCTTCGGTGGCTTCCAGGTCGGCCTTGAGGGTGGCGTCGGCGGCCGGGTCGGCCTTGGCCACCAGCGACGACAGGCTCGGGCCGCTCAGCTTGGTGCCGTCGGTGCGGGTGTACTCGCCCAGGTAGACGTTGCGGATGCCCTTGGCGTCATAGAAGTGCGAGTAGTGGGTGTTGTCGCTGAAGCAGTCCTGCTCGTCTTCCGGCGAGTTGGCTTCCAGCGAGACCTTCATGCGTTCGCCGGCCAGTTCGCCCAGCGACAGGCTGCCCATGCCGAACAGCATCTTGCGCAGGCCGTCGTTGACCGGTTCCGCCTCCAGGGTGGCGCGGTAGTTGTCGGCAACGTTCGGTGCCCAGTTGCCGACCATCTCTTCGAGGTCCTTGACCAGCAGTTGGGTAACCGATTTCAGGTAGGCACGGCGGCGGTCGTTGTGGCCGCCGGTGGCGCCTTTGCCTTCCAGGTAGTCCGACGCTGGGCGGTTGCCGGCGCCAGGGCCGGTACCGTTGAGGTCCTGGCCCCAGAGCAGGAATTCGATGGCGTGGTAGCCAGTGGCGACGTTGGCTTCGGAACCGCCCAGCTCGTTCAGGCTGGCCAGCTTCTCGGGGGTGATGTCCTTGACGTCGACCTTGTCTTCGCCAACCTGGATTTCGGTGTTGGCGATGATGTTGGCGCTGGCAGCCGGGTTGCCCAGGGCGTGCTCGTAGCTCTTGTCGACGTAGTCGATCAGGCCTTCGTCCAGGGGCCAGGCGTTCACCTGGCCTTCCCAGTCGTCGATGATGGTGTTGCCGAAGCGGAACGCCTCGCTCTGCAGGTACGGTACGCGGGCGGCGGCCCAGGCTTCTTTCGCGGCCTTCAGGGTCTGGTCGTTGGGGCTGGCGAGGAACGCGTCCACAGCGGTTTGCAGCTGCTTGGCGGTGCTCAGCGAGTCGCTGTACACGGCGTAGACCATCTCGGTGTAATGCTTGACCACGGCCTTGCCGGCAGCTTCGTCGACAGCGCCCGGTGCGGCGGCGGTGGTGCTGGCGGCGGCAGGTGCCTGGGCTTGCGGCGCGGCGGCCTTGTCGTTCTTGCCTTCGCCGCAACCGGCGAGGGCGATGGCGATGGCCAGCAGACTGGCGGAGGCCAGAGGCATACGAATCATTATTGGTTTCCTGCGTCGTGTGGTTGGACCGTGCGGCGTGGCACGCGAAACCGCAACATCATGCGAAAGATTTGCATTTGCTGTAAAGGGGCGGGCGCGCATTTCATGCAAACGCCCGTTTGCGGTGCATCGGTATGTGTGGCGGGGGTTACAGCACCGAGACCTGGTTGCGCTGAGCCTGCTTGAGGAACGCGGTGAGCTCGCGCGACGACAGCGGCTTGCTGTAGTGGTAGCCCTGACCTTCGTGGCAGCCCTGGGCGATGATGTAGCTCTCCTGCTCGGCGGTTTCCACGCCTTCGGCGATGACCTGCATCCCCAGGCTCTTGCCCAGCTGGATGATGGCCCGGACGATGGTGGCGTCGTCGTCGTCGTCGAGCAGGTCCTGGACGAAGCTCTTGTCGATCTTGATCTTGTCCAGCGGCAGCGACTTCAGGTAGCTGAGCGAGGAATAGCCGGTGCCGAAGTCGTCGATGGCGATCAGCGCGCCGGAGCGGCGCAGGCTGAGCAGGTGCTGGGCGGCGGTGCTGATGTCTTCCATCAGGCCGGTCTCGGTGACCTCCAGCTCCAGGCTGCGCGGTGGCAGGCGGTAGGCCTGCAGCAGGTTGTTGACCACCCGCGGCAGCTCGTTATGGTGCAGCTGCACGGTGGACAGGTTGACCGCCATGCGCAGTTCGCTGAAGCCCAGGTCGTGCCACTCGCGCAGCTGGCGGCAGGCCTGGTCGAGTACCCATTCGCCAATGGTGATGATGTTGCCGTTCTGTTCGGCCAAGGGGATGAACTGGTCCGGCGGCACCATGCCCAGCTCCGGGTGCTGCCAGCGCAGCAGTGCCTCGACGCCGACCACGCGGTGGTCGCGGTAGCTGATCTGCGGTTGGTAGACCAGGTACAACTGGTTGCGCGGCAGGGCTTCGCGCAGGTCTTTTTCCAGTTCGCGGCGCCGGCGCATCTCGCTGTCGACACTGGCGATGTAGAACTGGTAGCGGTTGCGCGAGCGGGCCTTGGCCAGGGTCATGGTCTGTTCGGCTTTTTGCAGCAGCTTTTCGGTGCTGTCGCCGTCCTCGGGGAACAGGGTGATGCCGATGGTGGCGCGCAGGCGGATCTGCTGGTGATCGAGGTCGAACGGCGCTTCGAGGTCGTCGAGGATGCTCTGGGCCAGTTCGGCGGCTTCGTAGGGTTGTTCGATATTGGCCTGGACCAGGGCGAACTGGTCGCCCCCCAGGCGGGCCAGGGCGCCAAGGCGGCCGCTGTGGGCGCGCAGGCGGTCGGCCAGGGCCAACAGCAACTGGTCGCCAACCTGGTAGCTGAACTGCTCGTTGATACCCTTGAAGTCGTCCAGGCCCACGCACAGCACGGCCACGCGCCGTTGCAGGCGGCCGCCGTCGTCGAGGATCTTGTCCAGTTGCTGCTGCAACTGCTGGCGGTTGGGCAGGCCGGTGAGGAAGTCGTACTGGGCCATGCGTTGCAGGCTGTTCTCGGCTTCGTGGCGCAGGTGGGTGTTGCGCTCGATGGACGCCAGCAACTGGTTGGCGGTGTTGACCCAGATGCCCAGTTCGTTCTTCTCGTGGCCCTTGAGCAGCGGAATCTGGTGCTGGCTGGGGCGGTCGGGGTTGATCTGGGTGAGGTGTTCGATGATCTTCGACAGCGGCTTGGTCAGCAGCCAGTGATACACCAGGTACAGCACCAGGCCCATGGCCAGGGCGCGCAATACCCCGGAAATGAAAATGATCACGGCGTTGATCAGGAAGCCTTCGCCGTAGCTGGAGGTGTCGAGGGTGATGCTCAGGTCGCCGTAGTATTCGCTGTACGGACCGCGGCCGACCAGTTGTGTGGTGTAGGTGCGTTCCTGGCCAAGGATCGGGTCGGTCAGCCAGCGCATGGACATGTCCTGCAGCGGCCTGGATTTTTCCGCGAGCATGGTTTCGTTGGGGTGGCCGATGGAGGCCATGCGCACCGATTCGTCCTGGAACAGGCCTTCCATCACCTGCATGCCCATTTCCCGGTCAAGGCTGTACACCGCCTGGGTGGAAGGGTCGCGGAACATGTCGAGAATGCGTTGGGCGTCACTGTTCACGGCCTGGCGGGTCTTGTAGACGTCATAGACGATTTGCGCGCAGCTGAGCACGACACCGACCGCCAACGCCGAGAGCAGCACAACCCTGAGCAACTTCACCGACAAGCTGTTGCGAAATTCCAGCTTCAAAGGGGTTTCCTTAATCCATGCGCATGCCATTATTTTGCCATCAATCCTGGCAACAAGACTATCGACCGATTGCCCGCCCATCGACGGAATTGCCCTTGGCTCTATATCGGTTGAACGGTCATGCGACTTGAGTGTGCTGCATCAACTTTCCAGAAAATTGATGTTAGCGCGCTCTGCGTGCTGAGCAAGAGTGCAGAGGCGGACAACGCGCGAAAAAAAGGCGAAAAAAAACCCGGCGGCTGCCGGGTTTTTTTCAATGCCTGGCTGATCAGGCGGTGAAGACCTTGCCTTCGAACTGCTCGGCAACGAACTTCCAGTTGACCAGGTTCCAGAACGCCTCGACGTACTTCGGACGCAGGTTGCGGTAGTCGATGTAGTAGGCGTGTTCCCAGACGTCGCAGGTCAGCAGCGGGGTGTCGCCGCTGGTCAGCGGGCAGCCGGCGCCGATGGTGCTGGCCAGGGCCAGGGAGCCGTCAGCTTTCTTCACCAGCCAGCCCCAGCCGGAACCGAAGGTGCCGACCGAAGTCTTGGTGAACTCTTCCTTGAACTTGTCGAAGGAGCCGAAAGCGGCATTGATGGCATCAGCCAGGGCGCCGGTCGGCTGGCCGCCGCCGTTTGGCGACAGGCATTCCCAGTAGAAGGAGTGGTTCCAGATCTGAGCGGCGTTGTTGAAGATGCCGCCCGAAGAGGTCTTGACGATCTCTTCCAGGGTCTTGCCTTCGAATTCGGTGCCTGGGACCAGGTTGTTCAGGTTCACGACATAGGTGTTGTGGTGCTTGTCGTGGTGAAACTCCAGGGTTTCCTTGGAGATGTGCGGCTGCAGGGCATCGTGGGCGTACGGCAGCGGCGGCAATTCAAAAGCCATGGTGGATCTCCTGATTCAGGTCTGTTCGCGGTTTGCGCAAGGCCGATCACGGGCGGCCCGGTGAGCGTCGGCGAGTTTGTACTCTTTGCGACGCAAGGGCTGGATCATAGCACCCGGTCTTGCGCATAACCACGCAACAACTATAGGGAATAGAGGTTCCAGAGCGGTTGGCGCGGCTGACCGGCGGGCTGTGGGGTCATTGTCGATGTGTACACGTGGGAGCGGGTTTACCCGCGAATGCGATGTTGCATCAACCGCCTCATTCGCGGGTAAACCCGCTCCCACACTGTGTATCGTCAGTTGAAAATCAGTTGAGCGGCCACCGCGAACATCATCACCGCCACCATCAGGTCCAGCATCCGCCAGGTCGCCGGCCGTGCCAGCCATGGCGCCAGCCACGCAGCGCCCACCGCCAGGGTGGTGAACCACAGCAGCGAAGCGCTGGCGGCACCGGCCACGTAGGCGCCGGGCACGGTCTGCTGGGCGCCGAGCGAGCCGATCAACAGCACCGTATCGAGGTAAACGTGCGGGTTGAGCAAGGTCACCGCCAGCGCGCTGAGCAGCACCGCGCGGCGCGAGCGCACGCCCTGGCCCTGCTGATGCTGCAGGCTCTGCTTGGAGCAGGCGCTGCGCAAGGCCTTGGCGCCGTACCAGATCAAGAACACCGCGCCGCCCCAGCGGGCCACTGCCAGCAGCGTCGGGTTATGCGCCAGCACCGTGGCCAGGCCGAACACCCCGGCGGCCACTAGCAGCGCATCGCAGACGATGCACAACGCCGCCACCGGCAGGTGATGTTCGCGGCGCAGGCTCTGGGCCAGGACGAAGGCGTTCTGCGCGCCGATGGCCATGATCAGGCCGAAGGCCACCAGCATGCCGTTCAGATAGCTTTGCCACATAGCGCCAACACTCCACTGACACCGGCGCAAGGGCCGGTGTTGATTGCCAAGAAAGATGTGGCCATTGTGGCGCCCTCGGCTGTATAAGAAAAACAAATAGAGCTGATCACTCATTAGAGAAATCGATGTTCGACTATAAGCTGCTCGCCGCCCTAGCCGCGGTGATCGAACAAGCGGGCTTCGAGCGCGCTGCCCAAGTGCTGGGGCTGTCGCAATCGGCCATCTCCCAGCGCATCAAGCTGCTCGAGGCAAGGGTCGGCCAGCCGGTGCTGGTGCGGGCCACGCCGCCCAGCCCCACCGAGGTCGGCCGCCAATTGCTCAATCATGTGCAGCAGGTGCGCCTGCTGGAGCGCGACCTGCAACGCCAGGTGCCGGCGCTGGACGAGGAGGGCATGCCTGAGCGCCTGCGCATCGCGCTCAATGCCGACAGCCTGGCGACCTGGTGGGCGGGGGCCGTGGGGGCGTTCTGTGCCGAGCAGCAGGTGCTGCTGGACCTGGTGGTGGAAGATCAGGATGTCGGCCTCAAGCGCATGCGCGCCGGTGAAGTGGCGGCCTGCCTGTGCGGCAGCGAGCGGCCGGTGGCCGGGGCGCGGAGCATGCCGTTGGGGGCGATGCGCTACCGGGCGCTGGCCAGCCCCGCGTTCATGGCGCGCTACTTCCCCAACGGCTTCGAGGTGGCACGGCTGGCGCGCACGCCGGCGGTGGTGTTCGGCCCGGACGATTTCCTGCAGCATCGCTACCTGGCATCGCTGGGTATCCAGGACGGTTTCCTGCACCACCTGTGCCCCTCGTCCGAAGGTTTCCTGCGCATGACCGAGGCGGGCCTGGGCTGGGGACTGGTGCCGGAGCGCCAGGTGGCCGAGCAGTTGGGCCGTGGCGAACTGGTGGAAATCTGCAGCGATACCCCCATCGACGTGCCGCTGTACTGGCATCATTGGCGCAACGGCGGGCAACTGCTCGCCCAGCTGACCGAGCACCTGCGCCATTCGGCGCGGGATTGGCTGGTGCCCTTGTAGGCCTGGCCGGCGTCTGCTGCATCTGAAATCTGGCAAGGCGGAGTGTTACATGCGAATTCTGGTCACCGGCGCGAGCGGCTTCATCGGCGGGCGCTTTGCGCGCTTTGCCCTGGAGCAGGGCCTTGAGGTACGGGTCAATGGCCGGCGAGCGGAGGGTGTGGAGCACCTGGTCAAGCGCGGCGCGCAGTTCATCCCCGGCGACCTGGGTGACGCCGAATTGGCCCGGCGGCTGTGCCAGGGTGTCGATGCGGTGGTGCACTGCGCCGGCGCGGTGGGCAACTGGGGGCGTTACCAGGACTTCTACCAGGGCAACGTGGTGCTCACCGAGAACGTGGTCGAAGGTTGCATCAAGGAGCATGTGCGGCGCCTGGTGCACCTGTCGTCGCCGTCGATCTATTTCAATGGCCGTTCCCAGCGTGATATCCGCGAAGAGCAGGTGCCACGGCGCTTTCACGATCACTACGGATTGACCAAGCACCTGGCCGAGCAGAAGGTATTCGGTGCCCAGGAATTCGGCCTGGAGGTACTGGCCCTGCGGCCTCGCTTCGTCACCGGAGCTGGCGATGCCAGTATTTTCCCGCGGCTGATGCGCATGCAGCGCAAGGGGCGTGTGGCGATCATCGGCAATGGCCTGAACAAGGTCGATTTCACCAGCGTGCACAACCTCAACGAAGCGTTGCTCAGCGCGCTGTTTGCCGAGGCGCCGGCGCTGGGGCAGGCCTATAACATCAGCAACGGGCACCCATTGCCATTGTGGGATGTGGTGAACTACGTCATGCGCCAGATGCAGTTGCCGCAGGTCACCCGCTATCGCAGTTTCGGCCTGGCCTACAGCCTGGCGGCGGTCAACGAGGCCGCCTGCCTGCTTTGGCCAGGGCGCCCGCAGCCGACCCTGACGCGTACCGCGATGCAGGTGATGAGCAAGGACTTCACCCTCGACATCAGCCGTGCCCGCCAGTACCTGGACTACCGCCCGAAGACCGACACCTGGGCCGCGCTGGATGAATTCTGTCATTGGTGGAAAGCGCAACCGGGCAACCAGTGAACCTGCTGCCGGGATGATGGTCTGCAGTGCGCCGCCCTGGCGGTTTATACTCATGCCTCTTTGCTACCACAGTGGTTGAATGCACCCATGCGTAACGACGCCCACGACGATTTCGATGACGTGCCCGCCCTGCGCGCCGGCACCCAGGATGACGATGAGCTGTTGCCCGCCCATGTCGCGCGCAGCCGCCAGAAGGCCGCGCAGCCGCGCAGCAATGGCCCGCTATGGGCGTTGCTGGGGGCCTCGTTCATTGGCCTGGCCGGGCTGGGCTGGTGGAGTTTTCAGCAGATCTCGCTGTTGGAGCAGCAACTGGTGGCCACCCAGGAAAGCTTTGCCCGTATCAGTGAAGAAGCGGCCGGGCGCCTGCAGGCGATCAGCGGCAAGGTCGACGCCAGCGAGTCGACCAGCACGACCGGCAGCGAAGCGTTGAAACTGCAGATCCGCCAATTGCAGGCCAACCTGGCCGAGCAGGGCAAGCAGCAGCAGGGTGTTGCCGGCCAGGCGGGTGACCTGGGCAAGCGCCTGGAACAGGTACTGGCCGATACCCGTGCGCAGCAGAAAGCCGTGACCGAGTTGCAGGGGCAACTGCAAGCGCAATTGAAGGCGGTGAATACGGAACTGGCGGCATTGAAGTCGGGCCAGCTCGACGGTGGCAAGCTCGACGGTCAGTTAAAAAGCCTGAGCAGCGAGCTAGAGGCCCTGAAGAAGCGCAACCCGAGCGCGGCGATCGAGAGCCTGGAACAGGATGTGCTGGTGCTCAAGAGCCAGGTCGACAACCGCTCGGCGCAATCGGCCGGGGGCGCCTCGGTGCAGGAGTTCGATGCGTTCCGCGGGCAGACCACCCGCAGCATCAATACCCTGCAGAGCCAGATCCAGAACCTGCAGCAGCAGATCAACGCTCGCCCCTGATACTTGTGCTGCCGGGCGCTTGCCTCGCGATTGGACCATGAAAAAAGGCGCCCGAAGGCGCCTTTTTTCATGACTCCGGTGTTCAGCTCATGGCTTTGATAGCAAGCCAGAACAGGCCGGCGGACAGGCCCACCGTCGCCGGCAGGGTCAGCACCCAGGCCAGCAGGATGGTCTTCACGGTGCCGCCTTGCAGGCCGCTCTTGTTGGCGACCATGGTACCGGCCACGCCTGACGACAGTACGTGGGTAGTCGATACCGGCAGGCTGAAGATGTTGGCCATGCCGATGGCGCAGGCGGCGGTGATCTGTGCCGACATGCCCTGGGCGTAGGTCATGCCCTGCTTGCCGATCTTCTCGCCGACGGTCAGTACCACGCGCTTCCAGCCGACCATGGTACCCAGGCCCAGGGCCAGGGCGACGGCGACGATCACCCAGAACGGCGCGTACTCGGTGGTGGCGGTGAGGTCTTTGCGCAGCTTCTCGAGGTCGGCCTTTTCGCGCGGCTCGAGGCCTGGCAGCTTGCCGACCTTCTTCGCCGTGTCGTCCAGGCACAGCAGGTAGCGGCGTACTTCAACGCGCTTTTCGGCGCTCAGTGCGCGGTAGTCGGTCACACCTTGCAGCGACGATTGCAGCGCGGCGATGGTCGGTTCGGTCTGCTGCGGGTTGCAGCTGAACTGCTCCGGCAGGTCGGCCGACTTGGCCTTGCCCAAGGCCAGGTACTCGCCCAGCGTCGCTGCATTGCGCTCGTAGAACTGGCTCAAGTGCATGGTGGCGTCGCGGGTGCGTTCGATCTGGTAGGTGGTGCTGTTCAGGTCGAGCACGAACTTGGCCGGGACGATACCGATCAGTACCAGCATGATCAGGCCGATGCCCTTCTGGCCGTCGTTGGAGCCGTGCACGAAGCTCACGCCCATGGCCGAGATCACCAGCACCAGGCGGTTCCAGAACGGCGGGTGCTTCTTGTCGTCGAGCTTGCGGCGCTGATCCGGGGTCTTGTGCATCTTCGACAGCGGGCGCCACCATTTCAGGCCAAGCAGCACCAGCGCGGCAACGGCGAAGCCGGCCATGGGCGAAAGCACCAGCGACATGCCGATATCGATCGCTTTCTGCCAGTTGACGCCATCGCCCAGCGGGATATCGCTGATCAGCGCATTGGCCAGGCCCACGCCGAGGATCGAACCGATCAGGGTGTGCGAGCTGGACGCGGGGATGCCGAAGTACCAGGTGCCCAGGTTCCAGGTGATGGCCGCGGCCAGCAACGAGAAGACCATGGCCAGGCCGTGGCCGGTGTTCACGTTGATCAGCAGCTCCACCGGCAACAGGTGGACGATGGCATAGGCCACGCCGACGCCGCCGAGCAGCACCCCGAGGAAGTTGAACACCCCGGAGAAGAATACGGCCAGGTGCGGTGGCATGGCTTTGGTATAGATGACAGTGGCTACCGCGTTGGCGGTGTCATGAAAGCCATTGATGAACTCGAAGGCGAGAACGAAGGTCAGAGCGAGCATCAGGCTCACGACGACCCAGGCATCCAGTCCGCTGAATAAATCGATCATGAAGGTTGTCTGGCGGTCTTTAGGGGGGCGGGATTATGCCAGAAAACCCTGCAAATCGATGCACCTGCCACAGATCGATGACGGATGACCGCAGGTTCAGGGCCGTGTTCGTTTGCTGGTTGCTAGCCGCGAACAGGCAGGAAAAAATCGCCAAATTCCCTAAAAATCAACGATTTGAGTGGAAATCGTTGTGTAAGGTTTCGCTCAAACGGCCGTATGAAATTTGTGAAAATCCATTTCACCCACGGTGTTTCGGTAAAGATGCTGCCGCGCCGACGGTCGCTGACTGATGGCGCGGTGATGTCGCTCAGCTGCGTTCGCCGTCGCTGTGCAGATCCTTCTCCATCTTTTCCAGCTCCTGGGCGAACGCCTGGTCGCGAATGCTTGCGCGCTTGCGCCAGGGTTTACGTTCCGGGTCGGGTTGTGCGGCATAGGTGGTGACTTCGCCACCGTATACATCCTTGTAACGTTCAGCCTGTCGCTCGAGTTCCGCGCGCAGTTCTTCTTTCGTCACAGTCATACCTGAAGAGTTTGAAGTTTGGCATTGGCAGAGAGCTGCACATTGGATGTGCCGGCGTATGCGCCAACGCGAAATGTCCGTCGCAGCGATGCCGTGGGTGGCAAGTTCAAGGCACGCTGAAAGTGCCGTTGTTCAACACCGGGCAAGCCAAACCGGGGCGGTGGCTTGAAGGTCATCAAGCGACGAAAGTTAGCTGATGGATCCACTTAACTGGCGGACAATCAACAGTAGCGATTATAGCAACAGCCCGAACGAAGACCATCGTTCTTTTCCGCCCGCCGACAATGGCCTGCAAGTTGTTATCGTCAGCGCCATATGAGTCTGTGGGCAGGGACTATAAGTTCAACCCGCCGGGTTGGAAGTTCAGCTCAGGACGGTTGAAATAAAAACGGCCTCGCGGGTGGGCGAGGCCGTTGCCTGAGACTTCTACGGTGGGTACCTGACCAGTCTCTCCAAAGAAGCCACATGTGGCAGGGGAAAGGTATAAGCAAAAGTGTCAGCGGTCAATTGCGATTATCGGCCGTTCGTTCGATAATCGCACGAACCAGCGTTTTTATGAGGTAGCTCCATGAGCGATGAAACCAGCGGCCCGGTGGCCAACGACCCCGCGCGCAGCACCACGCCGGCCATGGCCCCGCCAATCGTGGCGTCGGCGGCCAAGCGCATCCAGGCTTTCACCGGTGACCCGGACTTCATGACCTCTCTGGCCCGTGGCCTGGCGGTGATCCAGGCGTTCCAGGAGCGCAAGCGCCACCTCACCATCGCCCAGATCAGCCACCGCACGGAAATCCCCCGGGCTGCCGTGCGCCGCTGCCTGCACACCCTGATGAAGCTCGGCTACGCGACGACCGACGGTCGTACCTATTCGCTGCTGCCCAAGGTGCTCACCCTCGGCCACGCCTATCTATCCTCGACGCCACTGGCGGTTTCGGCGCAGCCCTACCTGGACCGCATCAGCGACCAACTGCACGAAGCGGCCAACATGGCCACGCTCGAAGGCGACGACATTCTTTACATCGCACGCTCGGCCACCGTCGAGCGGTTGATATCGGTGGATCTTTCGGTTGGCGGGCGCCTGCCGGCCTACTGCACGTCGATGGGGCGCATTCTCCTGGCCGCGCTGGACGATGCCAGCCTGCATGAGTATCTGGAGCGCGCCGACCTCAAGGCCCGCACCAGCCGTACCCTGCACGATGCGCAGTCGCTGTTCTCCTGTATCCAGCAGGTGCGCGAGCAGGGCTGGTGCGTGGTCGACCAGGAGCTGGAGCAAGGCCTGCGCTCGATTGCCGTGCCTATCTATGACGCCTCCGGCCAGGTGCTGGCGGCGCTGAACGTCAGTACCCATGTCGGGCGGGTCAGCCGCAGTGAACTGGAGCAACGCTTCCTGCCGATCTTGCTGGCGGCCAGCCGGGATCTTTGCCATCAGCTGTTTGGTTGAGTGCGCACGTCCACTGTAGGAGCGGCCTTGTGTCGCGATAGGGGCGCGCAGCGGCCCCAGGAATTCGGCCTCATGCAAGATTGCCGGGGCTGCTACGCAGACCATCGCGACACAAGGCCGCTCCTACAAAGAAAGGCAGTTGCTCCCACAGCAAGCCTTCGAATGCACCAGAATCGAACAGTACGAAAGTTTCCTGTGCGATAAACGCACAATGTCGTCTTCGACGAATTGCGCAGGCCCGGCCCGCTGATTAATGTCTGTCGCACAAGTCGGCTGTGCCGACCTGACAATAACAACAGGCCAAAAGGGCTCCTTCGATGAATACGCATCTTTTGCTGTCGCGGCCGCACCCGCGCACGCTACCGCTCAACTCCGGCTGATCCCAGTCCGCTGTTTCCCTGCGAAACTTATCGTTCCTGCGCTTTGCTGTACGCAGTAGCCTGCCTGCGCCTATCTTCCGGATAACAACAATGAACAAACCGCAATCAACCGTCGGCAACTGCCTCGACGTTCAGTCGTTCATCAACGGCCAGCCACTGTCCCGGTATCAATGGCGCGTGGTGATTCTGTGCTTCTTGATTGTCTTTCTCGACGGCCTGGACACTGCCGCGATGGGCTTCATTGCCCCGGCGCTGTCCCAGGAGTGGGGGATCGACCGCGCCAGCCTCGGCCCGGTCATGAGTGCCGCGCTGATCGGCATGGTGTTCGGTGCGCTGGGCTCCGGGCCGCTGGCCGACCGTTTCGGGCGCAAGGGCGTGCTGGTAGGCGCGGTGCTGGTGTTCGGTGGCTTCAGCCTGGCCTCTGCCTACGCAACCAATGTCGACCAGTTGCTGGTGCTGCGCTTCCTCACCGGCCTGGGCCTGGGCGCGGGCATGCCCAACGCCACGACGCTGCTCTCCGAGTACACCCCCGAGCGCCTCAAATCGTTGTTGGTGACCAGCATGTTCTGTGGCTTCAACCTGGGCATGGCCGGTGGTGGCTTCATCTCCGCCAAGCTGATCCCTGCCTACGGCTGGCACAGCCTGCTGGTGATCGGTGGCGTGCTGCCGCTGGTGCTGGCCGTGGTGCTGTTGGTCTGGCTGCCGGAGTCGGCGCGGTTCCTGGTCGTGCGCAACCGTGGTACCGACAAGGTGCGCAAGACCCTGGCGCCGATTGCACCCCAGGTAGTTGCCCAGGCGGCGAGCTTCAGTGTGCCGGAGCAAAAGGCGGTGGCAGCGCGTAACGTGTTCGCGGTGATCTTCTCCGGCACTTACGGCCTGGGCACCGTGCTGCTGTGGCTGACCTACTTCATGGGCCTGGTGATCGTCTACCTGCTGACCAGCTGGCTGCCGACGCTGATGCGCGACAGCGGCGCAAGCATGGAGCAGGCCGCGTTCATCGGCGCGCTGTTCCAGTTCGGTGGCGTGCTCAGCGCGGTGGGCGTAGGTTGGGCCATGGACCGTTTCAACCCGCACAAGGTGATCGGCATCTTCTACCTGCTGGCTGGCGTGTTCGCCTACGCGGTGGGGCAGAGCCTGGGCAACATCACCCTGTTGGCGACCCTGGTGCTGGTGGCGGGTATGTGCGTCAACGGTGCGCAGTCGGCCATGCCATCGCTGGCGGCGCGCTTCTACCCCACCCAAGGGCGTGCCACCGGCGTGTCGTGGATGCTCGGCATCGGCCGTTTCGGCGCGATCCTCGGCGCCTGGAGCGGGGCGACCTTGCTGGGGCTGGGCTGGAACTTCGAGCAGGTGCTCACTGCACTGCTGGTGCCGGCGGCGTTGGCGACCGTGGGGGTGGTGGTCAAGGGACTGGTGAGCCACGCCGACGCTACCTGAATACCCCTGTGGGAGCCGGCTTGCCGGCGATGGCGTCAGGCCTGCAATCGGGATTCCCCAGTCAGGCCCCATCGCCGGCAAGCCCGCTCCCACACCGGAGGGGCAG
>NZ_JBDJLM010000083.1:0-21942 GCF_039673365.1 Pseudomonas sp. TWI923
CGCCTACAAGGCGGGGCAGTTGAGCAAGGTCACCCATGCGGACATGACCGAGGAGCGTTTCGAACGCGATGCCGAAGGCCGGTTGCTGGCCCATGTCGATGCGCTGGACCGGTCTACTACCTGGAGCTATACCCATGCTGGGTTGCCAAGTGAGCGTGTTGATGCAGCGGGGTACACGTTGCGCTACCACTGGGACAAGCTAGGTCGGTTGGTCTGCCTGGACAACCAGAACGGAAGTAGAGCGACATTCTGCTATGACCTGGTCGGACGCTTGTCGCAGGAAACCGGTTTCGACGGCTTGGCAAAGCACTATCGGTATGATGTGCATACCGGGCGGCTGGCGTTCACGCAGGTTGGCCAGCGTCGCATAACCATGCGTTTCGATCGCATGGGCCGACTGGTCGAACGTACGGCCAGCCTGAGTGAACAGGTGGAGTCGGAACATTATGCCTACAACGGTAATGGCCAACTGCTCCAGGCCCGCAATGCCGTCAGCATGTTGCAATGGTTCCATGACGAAGCCGGCAATATGGTCCGCGAGCACCAGCATTATCTGGGCATCGGCACACCCATGGTTGCCGTCTGGCAGCATGAGTACGATGCGTTGAACCAGCGTGTGGCAACCATCCGGCCCGATGGCCATAAGGTCAGTTGGTTGACTTACGGTAGCGGCCATGTCGCCGGCATGACGCTCGATCATCACGAAATGCTCGCCTTCGAGCGTGACGACTTGCACCGCGAAATTGTCCGTCACCAAGGCAACAAACTCATGCACAAGCAGCAGTGGACTCCGCGGGGAAGGCCGCAAGAGCAATTGATTGGCGGTGCCGATGGCGAATCTGTCCTGCTCAAACGGGAGTATCAGTACGACCCGGTCGGCCAACTGACCGGTATTCGCGATACGCGTCGTGGGCAATTGGCTTATCAATACGACCCGCTTGGCCGGCTACTGCAGGCCACCAGCCGTCTAGGCGTTGAAAACTTCAAGTTCGATCCCGCGGGTAACCTCTTAGACGAAGCCCAACAACTCAATCGGCCCCTGGAAGAAAAGGCTAGGCATGGGAAGCTGATGGACAACCGCTTGCGCGAATACGGCGGTGCCCATTTCAAATACGACGAGCGCGGCAACCTGATTCACCGGCTGCATGAGGGCAAGCATGCTCATCTGACTTGGGACTTGTTCGATCGCCTGACGCACTACAACGATGACCGGCTCAAGGTCGATTTCAGTTACGACGCTTTAGGTCGTCGGTTGCACAAGCACTCCGTTGCCCATTACTGGGATAGGCCTGAAGCCGGTACTGGCTGGAACCAGATGCAGCGAGCCAAACGACAGCGCGAGTTGAAATGCGGTTTTACGCTGTTCGGCTGGGATGGCAACGCGCTTGCCTGGGAGAGTTCCCCGCCACGTGACGACAGTGATACCGGCAGGACGGTGCACTACCTATATCTGCCAGGCAGTTTTGTGCCAGTGGCCCAAGCGGTGCGCAATGGTCCGGTTCGCCTGCACAAGCAACCAGACTGGAATGGCCGTGAATATGATTTTGACCAAGACCCTCTGTGGCACACCGAAGTGAAGCCTCAAACGTTCGACAGCATCTACTGGTACCAATGTGATTATCTGGGTACGCCGATGGAGTTGACGGATGAGGAAGGGCGTGTGGTGTGGGCGGCTCAATATAAGAGTTGGGGGAATGTTTGCAAAGAGCAATTTGGTCAGGCCGGGAACCATGGATTTAGTAATCCAATTCGCCTGCAGGGTCAGTACGAGGACCATGAGACGGCTCTGAGCTATAACCGTTTTAGGTATTACGACCCAACGTGTGCTCGCTATATTTCTGCTGATCCAATAGGGTTTCGTGGAGGAGAAAATTCCTACGTTTACGTAAGTGGGGATCCAAATTCTTCTGTTGATCCTATGGGCCTGGAAAAATGGGAATTTAATGGTAAAGGTGATACAAGCGTGTGCGTCTATTATGATGCGCGCGCATGCCAAACCACTGGCGAATTGAGTAGGTATTATGAGGTTGCTGGTGAGATTTGCCGTGGAAATAATTTAATTGTGAACGGCGCCATTAATGCAGGCATTGTTGCGTCATGGGCTACAGATAGCACTTCGGAGTCGAAGGCGTCGATTCTAAATAAAATTCGCCAAGGCTTAATCGCCAGTGATAGTGAGATGGCTGCTATCCACGGTATAAATGGAGTTACCGGTAACATGATCGATGCCTATCATGACTCTTCATTTGAAGCAGCAGGTGTTAGCTCGTCGTATTATGGAGGGAATGTTTGGTTCCAAAGAATATGGCCTAATCCGGTCCCCTTTGACTCTGATGGAAAATTTCGGTTCGACCCCCGGCATTGGTTGCCTAAGGAAAGTACTAATAAGTCAGTAGGTTGCGCACTAAAATAATGGAGGCTTTGGTGTCGAAAACTATTTTTGCAGTAAGGGTTTTTGTCTCTGCGCCCATTTGCTTGGTCTATTTGTTTTTTTGTTTTGTGTTGATAGAAGGGGGTGATAAAGGTTTTGTGGCTGTAGTATTCTACGGCTTTTTGCCAGCAGGATTGGTTCCTCTGATCGCATGGTTATCTATTATATTTGTGGCGCGTCAAAATTCGGTGCTTCGCCTGCTTCCGTTTGCGGTGCTTGTCACGGCTTATCATTATTATTTGGTTGGCGTTGCAGCTCATGCGGAGTTTTTAATTTATTTACTTTTTCAAATCGTGGAGATTGCTTTGCTGGGGTGGCTGCTAAAGCTATTTAGAGTCAAAGGAGAAGGGAAATAGCGTTTTTTGCGTGCAGCTAATATTTGGTTTTGATCCTCGGAGGATGTTGCCGACTGGGAACTCTACACAAGCTTTGGGGTATTAAAAAACTGATGATCTTGGGCTAAGTGGAGATGGAAGTGTCTCTTTTATTTAAGGCGATACTGGCGCTGCCATTAGCTTTGGTTTATTTGTTCTTTATTTGGGCAGCCGTTCATGCTGGAGCGACCTCTCCAATTGAATTTATTCGCCATGCCATTCTCGTTGGCGGGCTGTCGCCGTTGTGTGCGTGGTTGTGAGTAATGTTTTTTGCTGAAGATAAAATCCTGCCTAAGGCGATTATGGCAGCACTGGGCTTGACGGCTTACCACTATTATTTGTTCGCGATTTCGGCACATTACGATGGATTCATGTACTGGGGAGTCCAGCTTGTTGAGTTGTTGGCTTTGTTCGCATTTGTAAGGTTTATCCGTAAGGGGTCTAATTGATTAAGGTGGTCTAATCGATATCGTTAAGAGAGGGCGGGGTGCTAGATCCTGGCGCAAAGCCGCTGACGGAGCGAGCCAGATTGCAGGGGCTGAGCAACCCGATTCGCTTTCAGGGGCAATACCAGGACCCGGAGACGGCACTGCACTACAACCGCTATCGTTATTACGAGCCGAAAATGGCGCGGTATGTGTCCAGGGACCCGATTGGTATGCAGGGTGGGATGAACGTCTATAGCTATGTGAATAACGCGCCTGTTATGCGCGCGGATCCATTGGGACTGTGGGATGCATCATTTACCAACATGCCGGGCGTGCAGGAGCGTGCTTCGTTGGGCACTCACATGATGAACAATGGTGAGTCGCCGGAGGCAGTTGCTCGTGCGATGGCGCCGCCGCCTAGGCCGATAGCAACGGGCGAATGTAAGGCGTCAATTGTTATTGCTGCTGGAGCTGGGATGTCAGGAAGCGTGGCTGTGAATGAGAAAAGCGGTGTGTCGAAGTGGGGTAGTTTCCAGACATCGACTGTTGTGAACCGTGCGAGTGCAAGTTGCGGTTTGAAGTTCTCTGCTGAAGACGCGAAGCCGTTACCTGCTGCATTAGGGTTTGCTTTTGGTGTTGGTATCTTTAATGTAGAGGTGACCCAGACATCTTCATGGCCAGATATTTATATGGGTTTGGGGCCAGGGGTGGGGTATGAGGTAAAGTCTCCGCTGAATTCATCCATAAATTTCCAGTGAGTGAGTTTCTAGTGTGTGAATATATATATTATTTTAGAGAGTTTTCATTTTATTTGTTCATGTTTAGTGGGGCGTTGCTTGTATTTTCTTCTGCTGAATATGCTAGGCGCAAAGGTGTGGATTTCAATTCTTTCTTTGGAATGATGGATATCTATAGGAGGATATTTCAGTTTGAAAGTAAGCGCTTCTCTCTAGTGTTTTTGTTGGTGATGGGTGGAAATATGATTCTATGGTTGGCTTCTATAGCGTTGTATTACTGGGGTGTTAGCAGGGGTTGTGTTTTTTAGGGGGATTCTGAACAACCTCCTCTAATCCCGGAATAACCAACGACCCAACGACGCAAGTCCGATTTTTCAGCCTTCAAACGCTTCAAGACTAGGGCTTTTCCCTAGTTCTTGTGCGCTACAGGCGCACCTATCATATCAGCAAGCTGCGGATTAAAGTTGCTAGATCCTGACGCGAAGCCACTGAAATCAAATCTGGGGCTGGGGATAAATATGGGGATTTTTGTTGTGGAAATTGGACAGACTTCAACGTATCCAGAGGTCTACCTAGGGTTGGGAGCAGGGGCGGGGCCAGAATTGGAGTTGCCATTGAGTCCGAATGTTTTTATTCCGATTGAGTAATGGGTTTGTTTGTGTGTGAAAACCTTAGCAAGTTGGCGTATTTGATGTTTTGGCTTTCATTATTCTGGATTGGCCTGTCTGCACTGTATGCCAATTCTTACTGCAAGAAGAATGGGGTTAACATGAATGCGTTTCCTGGCTTGTTTGAGCTATATAGAAGGGTGTTTAATTTTGAGAGTAAGAGACTTTCAGTTGTGATTTTGTCGGCTATTCTGGGTGGGGCAGCACTGGCTGTAGGAATGAGCTTTTTAATATCTTATGCCAAGGGGGTAGGCTGCATTATAAATATAAGAACCTGAAAGGTAGCGGCGGAGTGTGACGCTTTAAGGGGGTCGAAAATGGAGCAGATTAAATTTCCCTGCTCCCTTTTAGGGGCGAGCAGGGAAAAAGGACAGATTTATTCTTTCACTCTAATTGCTGCCTGCGCGGAGGCGAAGGGTACGGAGTTCATTGTGTATGTGTGATTGGATTGACGTTGCAAGAAAGTTTCTGCTTGCACTTTGCATGCCGCCGGCAAAGCATTGCCCGCCGCAGGCGGGATATCGTTGGGATTAGGAATATTGAGCATAGAAATTACGCAAGCCTCTACGAGGCCAGACGTCTACATAGGTATTGGGCCGAGCATTGGGCCTGAGATTAAATCGCCACTCAACCCAAGCATTAATGTGCCATTCTGAGGTGGTTCGATGTGTGATGCTATTTATTATTACAAGGAATTTGCATTTTATTGTGCGTTTATTGCCGGCGTGTGCACGGTAATTTATATGTCGCGTTACGCCAGAAAAAAAGGCATCGACTTCAATTCTGTGTTTGGACTGCTTGAGGTTTACAGGTTGGTTTTTGCGTTCAAGAATAAAAAGCTCTCACTTGTAGTATTGCTGGTTATGTACGGCAATTCATTGCTATTGTTGATGGCTTTTGCTCTTCATTACTGGGGGGTGTCTGAAGGGTGCGTATTTAAACTGAGCGGCAAGTGGGCGGATAACTAGGTTTTGTACGAAAAGTGTGGTCATTCAACGTTGTGGGAGCGGCGGTGCGCCGATGCGACTTGCCCCGCGATCTGCCGCGACGCGGCAGCAAAGCCTGAATTCGCAGCATCTTTGACACTATTTGATATCGGGTACAGGAGCGCTTCGCACTCCATCGCGGGGCAAGCCCGCTCCCACAAAACATTTCGTACAGAGCCTAAGAACACAGCCACGAAGGCCGTCCGCCGCTGCGATTTGCCGACGATGGGCCGGCACAGGCAATTCCAGCCAGTCACTCCCACTCCGATCATATCGACCTCAAACCATGCGCAATCCCTGGTTAGCCAGCAATCCCCCTCACTTGCTCACCAACAACTCCGGCCCCAGGTAATCGTTGATCTGGTCGATATCATCATCCCCCAGGCTACCCACCGACGAGGCCAGGCGCAGGCGCGACATCAAGTAGCGCAACTTGGCCTCGAACAGGTCATGCCTGGCCACGAACAACAGCTCCTCGGCATTGAGCACATCCGAGTTGGTGCTGATGCCCCCCTCCTTGAAGCCCTTGCGGGTCGACAGCAAAGAGCGTTCGTTGGACACCACGGCCTTCTCCAGCGCGCGGATGCGCAGGGCGCCGCTCTGCACGCCGCGAAACTCGCGGGTGGTGCCGGTGATGACTTCCTGGCGGGTGGCGTCGAGTTCGTCCTGGGCCTTGGCGCTGTTGGCGCTGGCCTGGCGGCTGAGGGCGCTGACACCGCCGCCGCTGTACAACGGGATGTTGATTTCCAGGCCGATCGAGCTGTAGTGGTTGCGCTGGTTCAGCTCCGACAGCGACTGGCTTTCGCCGGCGGTATAGCCGGCGACGAAGTCCAGGGTCGGCCAGTGGCCGGCCTTGGCCCGTTTCACTTCTTCTTCGGCGATCTCCTGGCTGTGGCGGCGTGCATGGATCAGCGGGCTGTCGGCCTGGGCCTTGACCAGCCAATCCTGCAAGTTGCTGGGCAGCAGCGGCGGGGTGGCGAAGCCCGGTTGCAGGGTGGTCAGCGATTCAGGGGTTTCACCGATGTACTCGGCGAGCTGGCGGCGGGCGTTGACCAGGTTGTCCTGCGCCTCGATCAGCTCGGCCTCGGCCAGGTCGCGGCGCGCGGCCGACTCGTCGATGTCGGTGATGGTGCCGTCGCCCAGTTCCATGCGCCGTTTCGCCGAGGCCAGTTGTTCTTCGAAGGCGCTCAGCTTGGCGTGGGCCAGGCTGATGGTCTCGCTGGCCAGCAGCACGTTGAAGTAACTCTCGGCCAGGCGCACCGCAGCGTCCTGGCTCTTGGCATCGAACACCGCCACGCTGTAGTCGGCACGTTGCTGGCCCTGGCGGTACTCGGCCATCTTCTGCTTGTTGAACAGCGGCTGGCGCAGGCGCAGGTTGGCGCCCGTGGAGTCGTAATCGAGGTCGTTGTTGATGCCGTTCTGGCGCTGGTTGCCGTTGACCTTGTTGGTATAGGCCGAGGCGTTGATCTGCGGCAGCAGGCCTGCTCGGCCGATGGCACGGTTTTCCATGCCTGCCTCTTGTTCATGCACGGCGGCGCGGTACACCGGGCCCTGGTACTGCAGCAGGTCCCAGGCTTGCTTGAGGTCCATGGCGCCGGCGGGCAAGGCCAGGCCCAGCAGGCACAGGCACAGGCAATGACGGTTCATATCATTGCTCCTTGAAGGCGCTGTCGACGCGCTCGATCATCGGCTTGAGCAGGTAGCTCAGCAGGTTGCGTTCGCCGGTCTTGATGGTAACGCTGGCCGGCATGCCGGGGCGGATATGGTTGCTGCCCAGCAGGGCCATGCCGTCCTGGGTCACCTCGACCTGGGCCAGGTAGAACGGCTGCTTGCTCTCTTCGTCCAGCAGCCGGTCGGCCGAGACGGTCTTGACCCGCCCGGGGATGTTCGGGGTCTGGGCGTGGTTGAACGCCGGGAACGACAGGTCCACCGCAAGCCCCGGAACCATCTTGTCGATGGCCTGCACCGGGATCATCGCGTCCACCTGCAGCGGTTCGTCGAGCGGTACCACCTCCATGATCTTGGCGCCGGGCTGGATGATCCCGCCCACCGTGGCGATGCTCAGGGCCTGGACCATGCCGTCGATCGGCGAGCGGATCACCGTGTGCGCCACTTCGTAATCCAGCGCGCGCAGGCGGTCGGCCAGGGTGGTGCTTTCCTTGGCGATGTCGGTCAGCTGCGATTGCACCTCTTTGCGGTAGTCATGCTGGCGCTGCAGGATTCGCAGGCGAATCTCGCTGGTCTGGCTGCGTACCCGGGCGATGTTGTTGAGGTTCTCGGCCTGGCCGGCGGACAGGTCGGCATGGCTGCGTTCCAGTTCCAGCAGGCGGTTGCGCGGCACATAGCCTTCGGCGGCGAGGGTGCGGGTGCCGTGCAGTTCCTGGTCGAGGAAGCCGATCTGCGAGGCGCGCGCGCCATACACCTGCTGCAGGCCCTTGAGCTGCACCGCCGAGGCCGTGAGGTTCTCTTCGAGGATGTCGATCTCGCCGGCCAGCCCCGCCCGGCGGGTATCGAGCAGGTGCTCCTGCAAGTCCATCGCGGCCAGCAGGCGGTGGTCGCCGGCGAAGCGGGCCAGCAGATCGGGGTCGTAAGTCACGGTGTCCTCGCCGTCACGCTCGGCCTCCAGGCGGTTCTCCACGGTCTTGCTGACGATGTACTGGGCGCTGACCGCGCCTTGTTCGGACACGGCGCGCAAGGCATCCAGGCGCACCACTTCCTGGCCTTTCTTCACCAGGTCGCCTTCGCGCACCAGAATCGCTTCGACGGTGCCGCCGGTCAGGTGCTGTACCGCCTTGCGGTTGCTGGTGACCTTGACCGTGCCGGTGGCCACCACGCCGGCATCCAGCGGCGCCAGCCACGACCACATCAGAAAACCGCCAAAGCCGGCAAGCATCAGCCACAGGCCACAGCGGGCGGGGCGAGCGACGTCCAGGTCGATGCCGTGGTCGGGGGTGTTACGGGCGATTTCAGTGGGCATGTTCATCTGCATGATCTGTCACTCCCGTGCCTTGACCGAGGCCAGTGGGGGCGGTGCCGCCGCGCCTGCCGGCATCACGCTGGCCTTGCGCAGCGCGGCGAACACTTCGTCGCGGCTGCCGAGCATCTGCACGGTGCCGTCGCGCAGCATCAGCACCTTGTCGACGGCGCACAGCACATTGGGCCGGTGCGAGACCAGGATCACCGTCGCACCGCGGGCCTTGAGCTCGGCCATGGCGTCCACCAGGGCCTTTTCGCCGAGGTCGTCGAGGTTGGCGTTGGGCTCGTCCAGCACGATCAGGCTGGGCTCGCCATACAGCGCGCGGGCCAGGGCGATGCGTTGCTTCTGGCCACCGGACAGCGGGCTGCCGTCGTTGCCCAGGCGGGTGTCGTAGCCCTGGGGCAGGCGCAGGATCATCTCGTGCACGCCGCTGATCTTGGCGGCGCGGATCACCGCGTCACTGTCCACCTCGCCAAACCGCGCGATGTTGTCGGCGATGCTGCCTTCGAACAGCTCCACGTCCTGGGGCAGGTAGCCGAGCCAGGGGCCCAGCTCGGCCTTGTTCCAGGTGAACAGGTCGGCGCCGTCCAGGCGCACCTTGCCAGCCTGGGTAGGCCATACGCCGACCAGCAGGCGGGCGAGGGTGGACTTGCCCGAGGCGGATGGGCCGATGATGCCGAGGCTTTCGCCCGGCGTAAGGCTGAAGCTCACCCCACGCAGGATGGTGTTGCCGGTGCCGGGGGCGCCGGCAAACACATTCTCCACCGCGAGCATGCCCTGCGGGCGCTGCAGCGACATGCTCGGTGGCCGCTTTGGGTAGTCGTGCAACAGCGCGTTGAGCCGGCCCCAGGCCAGGCGGCAGGCGAGCAGTTGCTTCCACGAGGCGATCACCTGTTCCACCGGGGCCAGGGCGCGGCCGGTGAGGATCGAGCAGGCGATCATCATTCCGGGGGTGATCTTGCCTTCGATCGCCAGCAGCGCGCCGCTGCCGAGGATCAGTGACTGCAGGGTGATGCGCACGAAGCGCCCGGTGCTGCTGATCAGCGCGGCACGGTCGGAGGCCAGGGTCTGCATCTGCAGGATGCGCAGGTGGCCCTTGAACCAGCGCTGGCTGATGGCCGGCAGCATGCCCATGGCCTCGATCACCTCGGCGTTGCGCAGGTTGTTGTTGGCGTAGTTGGCCGACGACAGCGCCGCCTGGTTGGCTTCGGCCAGCGGTTGGTGGGTGGCCTTTTCGGTGAGCCAGGCCAGGCCCACCAGGATCATCGAGCCGATCAGCGTGACCAGCCCCAGCAGTGGGTGGATCAGGTAGGCGACCAGCAGGTAGATCGGCGTCCAGGGGGCGTCAAAGAAGGCGAACAGGCCATTGCCGGTGAGGAACTGACGCAACTGCGCCAAGTCCTGCAGGGCCTGGCCGGGGCTGCCGCCGGCGCGGCTGAGGTTGCGCTCGAAGGCGGCGCTGAAGGTGCGCCGGTTGAGCGCCATGTCCAGGCAGTTGCCCACCCGGATCAGCACCCGGGTGCGCAGCATCTCCAGGGTGGACATCAGCAGGAACAGGCCCACCACCAGCACCGTCAGCATGGCCAGGGTGGTGACGTTGCGGCTGACCAGCGCGCGGTCGTAGACCTGCAGCATGTACACGGCAGGTGTCAACATCATGACGTTTATCACCCCGCTGAAACCCGCCAGGCCATAGAAACTGCGTCGCAATTGAAACAGTGCGTCGGCGAGCTCGGAGCGGGTGGATGTGTGCTTGGGCATGAGGCCTCCCTCCAGAAAACCGGGTGCTCTTGCGGCAGCCCAGGTAGCAGTAGGTGTGGAAGCTGATTGGCACGCAGGCTGGTCGCTCTTTTGGCGGGTAATCCGAACTCGCTGCAGTGCCCCACAAGCAGGAGCGTAGGTTGTGAGAAATATTTTGTAATACGTTTTTGCTCTATAGATTCCTCGCAAATTTCATTAAAAACAGCCAGTTGAGAATGATTAGCGGGATCCAATCTTTTTTATCGACGTAATATTGACAATTTTTTTGCCTACAACTTTAGTCTTATTCAGTTCGTCGGAACTTTGCCCGAAGCCCTGTTGTCGCCACGGCCCCGCGAGCCCCCGCTGACATTCCTGTGGGAGCAGAACATGACCAGCCCTCTGTTCTTGTACCGAGTGAATGGGCTCTACAGGACGTTATCCCCCACCTCTCGTAGTCACGGCCCACCCAGGGCCTGGGTCCGTCGCGCCTGAGCGCCCGACCAACCTGAACCTGTGCGAACTCCAGGCACGTAGCCCGCCCGGCGGGTAACGGTTTTGCGCGCCCCGTTTCGCGCCAAGAAAACGCTGCAAACCGTGCACGCCTATGAACGGGCGCGACGGGCGCCTGCGCCCCGCGCTCGCCCCCCATACCGATCGAGGTCAACCGAAAATGGCCAATTTCAGCAAGTCCGACCTGGAGTTCATCCTCAAGCAGATCTTCATCGCCGAAGCCCATGCCAAGGGCGCCAGCCTTATCGAGTTGCTGCCCAACAGCCAGGTGCCGTTCGGTCTGCGCACCGTCGACGGCAGCTACAACAACCTGGTGGCTGGGCAGAGCGAGTTCGGCGCCGCCGACAATTCGTTCCTGCGCCTGCTCGATGCCCAATACCGCGCGGCCTACGCCGCCAGCGGCACGGTGGTCGACTCGCAGCCGCGCACCATCAGCAACCTGATCGTCGACCAGACCGCGCACAACCCGGCGGCGGTCGAGGCCAATGGCGGCGCCGCACCGGTGATCAGCCCCGGCGTGGACGGCGTGTTCGGCACTGCCGACGATAAAGAAGTGTTCTTCATCCCCAACGAGTCACCGGATGCCGGCCTGACCGCCGGCTTCAACTCCTGGATGACGTTCTTCGGCCAGTTCTTCGACCACGGCCTGGACCTGGTCACCAAGACCAGCAGCGCCATTGTGTTCATTCCGCTGCAGCCGGACGACCCGTTGTACGTGCCGGGCGGGCAGACCAACTTCATGGTGCTGCCGCGCGCGGTGCACACTGCCGGCGCCGATGGCGTGCTCGGCACCGCAGACGATGGCCAGCTCAACACCACCTCGCCGTTCGTCGACCAGAGCCAGACCTACAGCTCGCACCCCTCGCACCAGGTGTTCCTGCGCGAATACACCCTCGATGCCGGCGGCGATCCGGTGGCCACTGGCCGCTTGATCACCAACCGCGACCTGGGCGCCGACGGCAAGTTCGGCACCGCCGACGATGGCAGTGGCGAGAACGGCGGCATGGCCACCTGGGCGGTAGTCAAGGCCCAGGCCCGCGACATCCTTGGCATCGACCTGACCGACGCCAACGTGCACAACGTGCCGCTGCTGGCCACCGATGCCTATGGCAACTTCATCAAGGGCCCCAACGGCATGCCGCAGGTGGTGATCCGCATCGGCAATGGCGCCGACGGCATCGCGGGTACCGCCGATGACCTGACCCAGCTTGTCGAAGGCAACCGCGCCGCGCCGATCAGCCTGGCCAATGCGGTGAGCACCGGCCATGGCTTCCTCGACGACATCGCCCACAATGCCGAGCCGGTCTCGATCGGTGGCGTGCTGCAGGCCGATACCGACAACAGCATCGGCAACGCCCAAACCCCAGGCCCGGGCGGCAGCAACCTGACCTACGACAACGAACTGCTCGACGCCCACTACATCGCCGGCGACGGCCGCGCCAACGAGAACATCGGCCTGACCGCCGTGCACCATGTGTTCCATTCCGAGCACAACCGCCTGGTGCAGCAGTCGAAGGACACCATCCTCGCCTCGGGCGACCTGGCCTTCCTCAATCAATGGCTGGTGGACGATGTGGCCGCACTGCCGACCACGCCGGCCCAGGTGGCCGCCCTGGTATGGGATGGCGAGCGCCTGTTCCAGGCCGCCAAGTTCGGCACCGAGATGCAATACCAGCACCTGGTGTTCGAGGAGTTCGCCCGCACCATCCAGCCGCAGGTGGACGAGTTCCTCGCCCCCAACGGTTACGACACTTCGATCAACCCGGCGATCCTCGCCGAGTTCGCCCACGTGGTGTACCGCTTCGGCCACTCGATGCTGACCGAGACCGTCGACCGCTTCGACCCCGCGTTCAACCCGGTGCTCAGCGACCCGAACAATCCCGACCAGCAACTGGGCCTGATTGCCGCCTTCCTCAACCCGCTGGCCTTCGCTGGCAGCGGCGCCACCGCCGACGAAGCGGCCGGGGCGATCATCCGCGGCGTGACCCGCCAACTGGGCAACGAGATTGACGAATTCGTCACCGAGGCGCTGCGCAACAACCTGCTGGGCTTGCCGCTGGACCTGCCGGCGCTGAACCTGGCCCGTGGCCGTGACACCGGCATCCCCAGCCTCAACCAGGCGCGCCGCGAGTTCTACCATTCCACCGGCGACAGCCAGCTCAAGCCGTACATCAGCTGGGTCGACTTCGCCGAGCACCTCAAGCACCCGGCCTCGCTGGTCAACTTCATCGCCGCCTACGGCAGCCACAGCAGCATCACCTCGGCGACCACCCTGGAAGACAAACGCGCCGCCGCCCTGGCGCTGGTGTTCGGCGGCAGTGGGGCACCGGGTGACCGCCTGGACTTCCTCAACGGCACGGGGGCCTGGGCCAACGTCACCCTGGCCGGCAAGGACGGTGTGATGAACACCGCCGATGACGTCAGTGGCGTGACCATCACCGGCGTCGACAGCATCGACTTCTGGGTCGGTGGCCTGGCCGAGCAGAAAATGCCCTTCGGCGGCATGCTCGGCTCAAGCTTCAACTTCGTCTTCGAAACCCAGCTCGAAGCGCTGCAGAACGGCGACCGCTTCTATTACCTGTCGCGCACCGCGGGCCTGAACTTCGGCACTGAGCTGGAGAACAACTCGTTCGCCAAGCTGATCATGCTCAACACCGATGTCACCCACCTGTCCAACACGGTGTTCCTCACCCCGACCTTCACCCTGGAGGTCAACCAGGCCAACCAGTACACCGGCCTTGGCGCAGACGGCCGTGCCGACCCCACCGGCGGGCTGATGATCAACGGCGTCGAGATCGTGCCGCTGGTGATTCGCGACAACCCCGACACCGTGGGCGGCGACAGCAACTTCCTGCACTACACCGGTGAGGACCATGTGGTGCTCGGCGGCACTGCCGGCGACGACATCATCATTTCCGGCGAAGGCGACGACACCCTGTATGGCGACGGCGGCAACGACCGCCTCGAAGGCGGTGCCGGCAACGATGCGGTGCTGGGTGGCGCGGGCGACGACATCATCACCGACTCGTTCGGCGACAACCGCCTGGAAGGCAACGCCGGCAACGACGTGATCATTGCCGGCAGCATGCTGGCCGCCGGCAACCTGATCCTCGGCGGCGACGGCCAGGACTTCATCGTCACCACCGAAGACATCACCACCACCTTTGGCGGCCAGGGCGACGACTTCATCCTCGGCGCCAAGACCAACCTGCCGCCCACCGGCAACGAAGGCGACGACTGGATCGAGAAGGGCACCCAGGACGGCGCGCCGGGCGACAACTTCGCGCCCCTGCTCACCGATGACGTGGTCGGCAACGACATCTTCGTCGGCGGTGGCGGCTTCGATGAAATGATCGGCGAGGGCGGCGACGACATCTTTGTCGGCAGCGATGCCCAGGACAAGATGGACGGTATGTCCGGTTTCGACTGGATCACCTACAAGAACGACCAGGTGGGCGTCACCGCCGACCTGAGCCTGGCCGCGCTGGCCCAGCCCCACGGCAACGCGCCGAACCAGAACGCCGGGGTGTTCAACCCGGTCGGCGCCTCGCCGGCCTCGATCCTCGACCGCTTCGCCGAAGTGGAGGGGTTGTCCGGTTCGAAGTTCGCCGACGTGCTCAAGGGCGATGACGTGGATGCGGTGACCATCCTCAACCACGGCGGCGCCACCGGCGGTGCATTGACCAACGTCCAGCTGATCCGTGGGCTGCAGCAGTTCCTGGCCGATGCCGGGCTGCCGACCACCGGGTTTGCCACCGGCAACATCATCCTTGGCGGTAACGGCAGTGACCTGATCGAAGGCCGTGGCGGCGATGACCTGATCGACGGCGACAAGTGGATCAACGTGCGCATCGCGGTGTATGCCCCGGGCGACGTCAACCACACCGGCCCCGAGATCGCCAGCTTCGACAGCATGGTCGACATGATCCCGTTCATGCTCGACCGTACCTACAACCCCGGCCAGCTCAAGGCGGTGCGTGAGATCCTGCCCGGCACCTCCAGCGGTGGCGCGGCCTTCGACACGGCGATCTTCTCCGGGCTGCAGAGCGAGTACCAGGTCACCCAGAACGACCGTGGCACCGCCGACACGGCGGACGACGTGTGGACCGTGGCCGACAGCGTGGCCGGCCGCGACGGCACCGACACCCTGCTGCACATCGAGCGCCTGCAGTTCGCCGACGGCCAGCGCGTGCTGGTGCCGGGGGCGAATGCGCAACCGACCGGCAGCCCGACCATCACCGACGGCAACGGCGGCGCGATCACCGTCGGCGACACCCTCACCGTGAGCGTGGCCGGGGTGCGCGATGCCAACAACGTCGGCGCCGGCAACCCGCTGGGCACCCTGGCCAACAGCTCTGTCTCGTACTACTGGCAGTTCGAGGCCAACCCGGGCAGTGGCGTGTTCCAGGACATCATCCTGCTGCCGGCCGGCGACCTGGCGTTCCAGAGCGCCGACGGTACAGCGTTCAAGGTCTCGCCGGACCTTGCCGGGCTGTCGCTGCGGGTCAAGGCGATCTACCAGGATGGCCACGGCACCACCGAAATCCTGTTCTCCCAGCCCACCACAGTGGTAGAGCCCGGCGCGCCGGTCGTGCCCACGCCGTCAACCCCGGTGGTGGATGCCGCCGACGGCGGCGCCGGCCTGCACATGGTGCGCTCGGACCTCAACTTCATCCTCGCGCAGATCAAGATCGCCGAGGCCGACGCGGCCGGGCAGGACATCCTCTCGCTGATCCCCAACATCCGCGCGCCACTGGGCCTGCGTGCGGTCGATGGCTCGAACAACAACCTGATGAACCTCAACGGCATCAACCACACCGAATACGGTGCCGCCGACAACGTGTTCCCACGCCTGAGCGACCCCGTGTTCAATGCGGCCGAAGGTGCCCCGGCCGGCTTCTTTGGCCCAGGCTCGCCGGCCAGCCCGGCGACCTCGTACCAGCAGACCAGCGGCAACGTATTCGACTCGCAGCCGCGCACCATCAGCAACCTGATCGTCGACCAGACCTCGAACAACCCGGCCGCCTACGCCACCGCCTATGACCCCGGTGCCAACGGCCACCTTGACTTCGGCGCGCAAGGTAGCGACGACGTGCTCAAGGATGGCGTGCGCATCGTTGCCAGCCCCGGCTTGGACGGCCAGTTCGGCACCAATGACGACCACGACGTGTATCTGTTCGAGAACACCGCGCCGGATGCCGGCCTGTCCGCGCCGTTCAACGCCTGGATGACCTTCTTCGGGCAGTTCTTCGACCACGGCCTCGACCTGGTGACCAAGGGCGGTTCGGGCACCATCTTCATCCCGCTGCAAGCGGACGACCCGCTGTACGTGCCGGGCGGGCATTCCAACTTCATGGTGCTGACCCGCGCCACCAACCTGCCTGGCGCCGACGGCGTGCTGGGCACCGCCGACGATATCCACGAGCACACCAACACCACCACGCCGTTCGTTGACCAGAACCAGACCTACAGCTCGCACCCGTCGCACCAGGTGTTCCTGCGCGGCTACCAGCTGACCGACGATGGCCCGATCGCCACCGGCCGCTTGATCACCAACCGTGACCTGGGCGCCGACGGCAAGTACGGCACCGGCGACGACAGCGAGATCGGCGGCATGGCCACCTGGAAAGTGGTCAAGGCCCAGGCCAACGATGTGCTGGGCATCCACCTCACCGATGCCGACGTGGACAACGTGCCGCTGCTGGCCACCGATGCCTACGGCAATTTCATCAAAGGGCCAAACGGCTACCCGATGGTGGTGATGAAGGGGAGTGACGGCCTGGGCGGCACCGCCGACGACGTGCTGGTCGAAGGCAACCCGCTGGCGCCGATCGACCTGACCAATGCCGTGCGCACCGGCCACCAGTTCCTTGCCGACATCGCCCACAACGCCGTGCCGGTGTTCAGCGGCGGCGTGCTGGCGCCGGATGCCGGCGATGCGATTGGCAACGCCGTGCCGTTCAACCCGCAGACCGGTGCCAACACCGCCTACGACAACGAGCTGCTCGACGCCCACTACATCGCCGGTGACGGCCGGGTCAACGAGAACATCGGCCTGACCGCCGTGCATGCGATCTTCCATGCCGAGCACAACCGGCTGGTGGCGCAGACCAAGGACACTGTGCTCGATGCCCACGATGTGGCCTTCCTCAATGAGTGGCTGCTCGACCCGGTGGCGGCGTTGCCTGCTACCCAGGCCGAGATCGACGCGCTGGTGTGGAACGGCGAGCGGCTGTTCCAGGCCGCCAAGTTCGGTACCGAGATGCAATACCAGCACCTGGTGTTCGAGGAGTTCGCCCGCACCATCCAGCCACGGGTCGACCTGTTCTTCGCCCCGACCCAGGTGTATGACGTCGACCTCGATGCCTCGATCGTCGCCGAGTTCGCGCACACCGTGTACCGCTTCGGCCACTCGATGCTGACCGAAACGGTCGACCGCTTCGATGTCGACTTCAAGGTGATCGGCGACCCGGCCAGCGCCAACCCCGACCAGCAGATGGGCCTGATCGCGGCGTTCCTCAACCCGCTGGCCTATGCCGCCAGTGGCGTGACCCCCGAGGAGGCGACCAGTGCCATCGTGCGCGGGGTGACCCGCCAGGCCGGCAACGAGATCGACGAGTTCGTCACCGAGGCGCTGCGCAACAACCTGCTGGGCCTGCCGCTGGACCTGCCGGCGATCAACATCGCCCGGGGCCGCGATGTCGGCATCCCGTCGCTCAACGCCCTGCGCCGCGACATCTATGGCCAGACCGGTGACACCCAGCTCAAGCCTTACACCAGCTGGGTCGACCTGGTGCAGCACCTCAAGCACCCGGAATCGCTGATCAACTTCATCGCCGCCTACGGCACCCACGCCAGCATCAGCGCAGCGACCACCCTCGAGGGCAAGCGTGACGCCGCAATGGCCCTGGTGTTCGGTGGCAGTGGTGCGCCCAGCGACCGCCTGGACTTCCTCAACGGCAGCGGTGCCTGGGCCAACGTGACCAAGGCCGGCAAGGATGGCGTGCTGGGCACCGCCGACGACCTCAAGGGGGTGACCATCACCGGGGTGGATGCCATCGACCTGTGGATCGGCGGCCTGGCCGAAGCGAAGACGCCGTTCGGCGGCATGCTCGGCAGCACCTTCAACTTCGTGTTCGAGAACCAGCTGGAGAAACTGCAGGACGGTGACCGCTTCTATTACCTGGAGCGCACCGCCGGCCTGTCGATGAACGCCGAGCTGGAAAGCAACTCGTTCGCCAAGCTGATCATGGCCAACACCTCGGCCACCCACCTGCCGGGCCTGGTGTTCTCCGACCCTGGCTTCTACCTGGAAGTGGACCGCTCCAAGCAGTACAACGACGGCCTGGGCAACGCCGACCCGCTGGACGACAACGGCCATCAGGTGGTCTTCCGCGACAACCCGCTGACCGCCGGCCCCGACGGCAACTACATCCGCTACACCGGTGACGAGCACATCGTGCTCGGTGGCACCAACGGCGATGACATCCTCATCGCCAGCGAGGGCGACGACACGGTGTGGGGCGATGCCGGCAACGACCGGATCGACGGTGGCGACGGCAACGACCAGCTGCGCGGTGGTGCCGGCGACGACATCATCAGCGACACCGGCGGCGACGATAACATCCAGGGCGGCGACGGCAACGATGTGCTGCACGGCGGCAACGGCATCAACCTGATCATCGGCGGCTTCGGCAACGACTTCATCGTCACCGGTGAGGATGCCAGCGAAGCCATCGGCGGCCAGGGCAACGACTTCATCCTGGGCAGCAAGGCCAACGAGCAGGACATGGGCAACGAAGGCGACGACTGGATCGAGAAGGGCACCTCGGACGGGGCGCCCGGCGACAACTTCGACCCGCTCGGCAACGACCCGATCATCGGCAACGACGTGTTCATCGGCGGCAACGAGAACGACAAGTTCAACGGTGAAGGCGGCGACGACATCATGGTCGGCAGCCTCGGCTTCGGTGACCGCTACATCGGCGGCTCAGGCTATGACTGGGCGACCTTCAAGGACCTGGCCCAGGGCGTCTCCATCGACTACAGCGACCGCTTCTTCGACGTGCCGCTGGTGCCGGGCTCGGGTGCTTCGGCGCTGGTGCGCTTCGACATCATGGAAGGCCTGTCGGGCTCGGCCCATGGCGACTTCCTGCGCGGCGACAACGAGGATGCCACCTCGCTGCCCACCGCCGGGGCCACCGGCAGCGTGCTGACCAACATCGGCCTGATCAACGGCCTGGTCGACCTGCTGGCGGCCGGCGCGACCTTCTATGATGGCGGCAACATCATCCTGGGCGGCAGCGGCAGCGACCTGATCGAGGGTCGCGGCGGCGACGACATCCTCGACGGTGACAAGTGGCTGAACGTACGCATCAGCGTGCGCGCCAACCACGACGGAACCGGCCCGGAAATCGCCACCTTCGACAGCATGGAGCCGATGGTGCCGCTGATGCTCAACGGCACCTACAACCCCGGGCAGCTGGTGATCGTGCGGGAGATCCTCAGTGGCGACAACAGCTACGACACTGCGGTGTTCAGCGGCATTGCCACCGACTACCGCATCAGCATCGAGGGCGACACGGTCATCGTCACCGATACCGTGGTGGGCCGTGACGGCGTGGACCGCCTGACCGGCATCGAACGCCTGCAGTTTGCCGACAGCGCCCAGGCCTCGGGCGTGGGGACCGCCGTCAACAATGGCCCTGCGGGCCACCTGGCGATCCTCGATGACGCCAGCGGCGCGCGGGCCGATGCGCCGGTGGCCGGCCAGTTGCTGCGGGTGAGCAACCGTGGCGTGCACGACGCCGACAACGTCGGCGCAGGCAACGCCAGCGGCGCGGTGACTGGGCCGGTGGCCTACTACTGGCAGGTCGAGACCATCCCCGGCACCGGTGTCTATGAAGACATCACCTTTGTCGCCGCCGGCGAAGTGTCGCGGGCGACCGGCAGCACTTACCGGGTGGCGGACGATGTGGCGGGGCTGAACATCCGCGTGCGGGCGGTGTACCAGGACGCCAAGGGCACGCTGGAAATCGTCGACTCCTCGGCCAACAGCGCCCCCAGCGCAGGGCCGACCGTGACCGGGCTGGCGGCGCAGAACCAGGTGCTCACCGCGAACCTGGCAGCCATCGTCGATGCCGATGGCCTGAGCAACCCGCAGTTCAGCGTGCAGTGGCAGTCGAACGTGGGCGTGGGCTGGGTGAACATCGCCGGCGCTACCGGCACCAGCTTCACCCTTGGCCAGGCCCAGGTCGGCCAGCAGATACGCGTGCTGGTGCATTACGTGGATGACTTCGGCGTGGCCGAGGTGGCGACCTCCGACCCGACGCTGCCGGTGCTCAACGTCAACGACGCGCCAACCGGCGCGGTGCTGATCAGCGACACCACGCCGGACCAGGGCCAGACCCTGACCGCGCTGACCGGCAGCATCGCCGACCTCGACGGCCTGGGCACCTTCAGCTTCCAGTGGCAGCAGGGGCTGGGCGGCAACTTCAACGACATCGCTGGCGCCACGGCGGCCAGCTTCACCCCGGGCCTGGCCCAGGGCAATCAGCAACTGCGGGTGATCGTGCGCTACACCGACGGCTTCGGCAAACAGGAGGTGGTGACCTCGGCGGCCACGGCAGCGGTGGCGGTGATACCGGGCATCGTGCTGCAAGGCACCAACGCGGCCAACACCCTCAACGGTACGGTGGGCAACGATGTGCTGCTGGGCCTGGGCGGCAACGACACGCTCAATGGCCTGGCCGGGTTCGACCAGTTGTTCGGCGGTGTCGGCAACGACACCCTCAACGGCGGCGAAGGTGACGACGTGCTCAATGGCGAGGACGGCAACGATGTCCTCAACGGCGGGCTGGGCGCCGACACCATGAACGGCGGTGCCGGCAACGACACCTTCGTGGTCGACAACCTCGGCGACAGCGTCATCGAAGCGGCCGGCGGCGGTGTCGACCTGGTGCAGACCAGCCTGGCCAGCTACCTGTTGGGCAACGAGATCGAGAACCTGACCTACATCGGCAGCGCCAACTTCACCGGTACCGGTAACGCGCTGGCCAACACCATCACCGGCGGCAGCGGCAACGACACGCTCAATGGCGGTGCGGGTGATGACCGGCTGGTGGGCGGCGCCGGCAACGATACCTACGTGATCGATGCCGGCAACGATGTGGTGGTCGAGGCCGCCGGCGGTGGTATCGATACCGTGCGCACCTCGCTGGCCAGCTACGCGCTGACCGCCAACGTCGAGAACCTGACCTACACCGGCGTGGGCAATTTCATAGGCTTGGGCAACGACCTCGCCAACGTCATCAGCGGCGGTGCCGGCAACGACACCCTCACTGGTGCCGGTGGCGACGATACCCTCAACGGCAACGCCGGCAACGACACGCTCAATGGCGACGCCGGCAACGACCAGCTGTTCGGCGGCCTCGGCAACGACACCCTCAACGGCGGTGGCAACAATGACACCCTCGATGGCGGTGCCGGCGACGATGCGCTAAACGGCGGCAATGGCGATGACACCTTGCTGGGTGGGGTGGGCAACGACAACCTCGATGGCGGCATGGGTGTAGACCGGCTGGAGGGCGGTGACGGCAACGACACCGTGCTCGGTGGTGGCGGCAACGACACCTTGTTGGGCGGGGCCGGCGATGACTTCATCGATGGCGGCGCGGGCAACGACACGGTCACCGGCGGGGCCGGCAACGACTCGCTGGTGGCGCTCGACGGCAACGATGTCTTCGTGTTCGCCGCAGGCTTCGGCAACGACCAGGTGTTCGGCTTCGATGCTGCCCCCGCAGGCGGCCAGGACCGGCTGGATATCTCGGCGATGAACATCACGGCGGCGACCTTTGCCGCCAACGTGACCATAGCCGATGTGGGGGCCGACACCCTGGTCAGCTTCGCCGGTGCCACCGACACCATTCGCCTGGTGGGGGTGGGGGATGCGACCAGTGTGACGGCGGCGGATTTCCTGCTGACGTGAGAGGGCGCGGGAGAACAGGGATGTACTCCTGAACGACTAGGGCTGCTGCGCAGCCCATCGCCGGCAAGCCGGCTCCCACAGGTACAGCGCATGTCTTGAGA
>NZ_JBDJLM010000084.1:0-21794 GCF_039673365.1 Pseudomonas sp. TWI923
CTCCCACGAAGGCTGGACACTGTGCGTGGGAGCGGGCTTGCCCCGCGATGGGGTCGACCCAAGCACAAAAAAAAGCCCCGCTTTCGCGGGGCTCTGCAGTTCAACAATGATCAGGCAAAGACGATTTCGTCGCCTTCCACCTTGGCAGTGATCGCCGCACCTGGCAGGAACTGCCCACCGAGGATCAGCTGCGCCAGTGGGTTTTCGATCCAGCGCTGGATCGCACGCTTGAGCGGCCGTGCGCCATACACCGGGTCGTAACCCACCGCGATCAGCTTGTCCAAGGCCTCTGGGCTGAGGCTCAGGCTCAGCTCGCGCTCCAGCAGGCGGCTGCGCAGGCGGCCCAGCTGGATCTCGGTGATACCGGCGATCTGTTCGCGGCCCAGTGGCTCGAAAACCACCACTTCGTCGATACGGTTGATGAACTCGGGCCTGAAGTGCGCGCCCACCGCATCCATCACCGCCGCACGCTGCGCCTCGCGGTCACCCACCAGTTCCTGGATCTGCGCCGAGCCCAGGTTGGAGGTCATCACGATCACCGTGTTACGGAAGTCCACAGTACGGCCATGGCTGTCGGTCAGACGGCCGTCTTCAAGCACCTGCAGCAGCACGTTGAACACATCCGGGTGAGCTTTCTCCACCTCGTCCAGCAGCACCACCGAGTACGGCTTGCGGCGCACGGCCTCGGTCAGGTAACCGCCCTCTTCATAACCTACATACCCTGGTGGGGCACCGATCAGACGCGCCACGGAGTGTTTCTCCATGAACTCGGACATGTCGATGCGCACCATGGCCTCTTCGGTGTCGAACAGGAACTCGGCCAAGGCCTTGCACAGCTCGGTCTTGCCCACGCCGGTCGGGCCGAGGAACAGGAACGAGCCGCTGGGGCGGTTCGGGTCGGACAGCCCGGCGCGGGAACGGCGCACGGCGTTGGCCACGGCGGTGACCGCTTCGTGCTGGCCGATCACCCGCTGGTGCAGCAGCTCTTCCATCTTCAGCAGCTTCTCGCGCTCGCCTTCGAGCATCTTGGCCACCGGGATGCCGGTCCACTTGGAGACCACTTCGGCAATCTCTTCCTCGGTCACCTTGTTGCGCAGCAGCTGGTTCTCGCTCTTGCCGTGCTGGTCGACCATCTGCAGGCTGCGCTCCAGGTCCGGGATGACCCCGTACTGCAGCTCGGCCATGCGGCTGAGGTCGCCTTTGCGGCGGGCGGCTTCGAGCTCCTGGCGGGATTGCTCGATCTTCTGCTGGATCTGCGCCGAACCCTGCACCTCGGCTTTCTCGGAGGCCCAGATTTCTTCGAGGTCGGAGTACTCGCGCTCCAGCCGCTCGATTTCTTCGGTCAGTTTCTCCAGACGTTTCTTCGCCGCTTCGTCTTCTTCTTTCTTCAGCGCCTGGGATTCCACCTTCAGCTGGATCAGACGGCGGTCGAGGCGGTCAAGCACCTCCGGCTTGGAGTCGATCTCCATGCGGATGCGGCTGGCGGCTTCGTCGATCAGGTCAATGGCCTTGTCCGGCAGCTGACGGTCGGTGATGTAGCGGTGGCTGAGCTTGGCCGCGGCGATGATCGCGCCATCGGTGATGGCCACCTTGTGGTGCACTTCATAGCGCTCTTTCAGGCCGCGCAGGATGGCGATGGTGTCTTCCTCGCTCGGCTCTTCGACCAGCACCTTCTGGAAGCGGCGCTCGAGGGCGGCGTCCTTCTCGATGAACTGGCGGTACTCGTTGAGCGTGGTGGCACCTACGCAGTGCAGCTCGCCACGGGCCAGGGCCGGCTTGAGCATGTTGCCGGCGTCCATGGCGCCCTCGCCCTTGCCGGCGCCGACCATGGTGTGCAGTTCGTCGATGAACAGGATGATCTGGCCTTCCTGCTTGGACAGCTCGTTGAGCAGGCCTTTGAGGCGCTCTTCGAATTCACCGCGGTACTTGGCGCCAGCGATCAGCGCGCCCATGTCCAGCGCCAGCAGGCGCTTGCCTTTGAGGCCATCGGGCACTTCACCGTTGATGATGCGCTGGGCCAGGCCTTCGGCGATGGCGGTCTTGCCCACGCCGGGCTCGCCGATCAGCACCGGGTTGTTCTTGGTACGGCGCTGCAGCACCTGCACGGTGCGGCGGATTTCATCGTCACGGCCGATCACCGGGTCGAGCTTGCCTTCCTCGGCACGCTTGGTGAGGTCGACGGTGTACTTGTCCAGGGCCTGGCGCGACTCTTCGGCATTGGCGTCATTCACCGCCGCGCCGCCGCGCAGGTTGTTGATGGCATTTTCCAGGGCCTTCTTGGTCACGCCCTGGCCGAGCAGCAACTTGCCGACCTTGCTGTTCTCGTCCATGGCGGCGAGCAACACCAGTTCGCTGGAGATGAACTGGTCGCCCTTCTGCTGGGCCAGGCGATCGGCCTGGTTGAGCAGGCGCGCCAGGTCCTGGGACATGTTCACGTCGCCGGTGGGGTTCTGGATTTTCGGCAGCTGGTCGAGCTCCTTGGTCAACGCCTTTTTCAGGCTGTTGATGTCGAAGCCCACCTGCATCAGCAACGGCTTGATCGAGCCGCCCTGCTGGTCGACAAGCGCCTGCAGCAGGTGCAGGGGCTCGATGGCCGGGTGGTCCATGCCCACGGCCAGGGATTGGGAATCGGATAACGCGAGTTGCAGCTTGCTGGTCAGTCGGTCTATTCGCATGGGGATACCTTCCTATAAAGGGCAGGCGGAGCGATGGACAGCACCTGTATGAAGAACCTGCCTGAGATGACCAATAGATAGGGGTGATTCTGGAAGATTCAAGCGTAGCGGGGTTGATCGAGGTCAGCAGGGAGAGTGATGGATTGAGATTGCCGGGGCTGCTGCGCAGCCCTATCGCGACACAAGGCCGCTCCTACAGGCAACCGCGATCCCCTGTAGGAGCGGCCTTGTGTCGCGATAGGGGCGCACAGCGCCCCCAGGGTCATTGAGGCTGTAGCCACACCAGCGAAGCAAAGCGCCCACCTTGCGGGGTGCGACGGTAGGAGAAAAAGCGCGAATCACTAACGGTGCAGAACCCACCGCCATAAACAGCCGTCACACCGCGAGCAGCCAGGCGGATCCGCGCCAGTGCATAGATGTCGGCCATCAGCTTGCCCGGCCGTTCGCCGTCGACAAAGGCTGCAGCCGCCTCGGGATGCACGGCCGTGAACGCATCACGCACTTCCAGGCCCACTTCGAATGCCTGCGGGCCAATAGCCGGCCCCAGCCATACCAGCACGTCTTCAGGCGGCACGGCCAGGCGGTCCAGGGTAGCTTCCAGCACGCCACCGGCCAGCCCGCGCCAGCCGGCATGGGCGGCGGCCACACGGGTGCCGGAGCGGTCGCAGAACAGCGCGGGCAGGCAGTCGGCGGTCATCACGGTGCAGGCAATGCCGGGCTGGTCAGTCCAGCTGGCATCGGCCTCGGCGACCAGCGCCGGGTTGGCGTCAGCCACCACCAGCCCATGCACTTGCTTGAGCCAGGCGGGCTGGATGGCGAATTCATCACTGAGGCGACGACGGTTCTCGGCAACGGCCAGCGGGTCATCGCCCACATGGTCGCCAAGATTGAAGGTGGCATAGGGCGGCAGGCTGACGCCGCCCTCGCGGGTGGTGACACAGGCGCGTACCGAGGCCGGGGCCGGCCAGTCGGGGAGGATCAGCGACTGCGTCAGGCCACTCATCCGATGAAGCTCTCGCGGTCCTGTTCGAGCAGCGACAGCAGCCACTTGAAGTCGTCCGGCAGCTCGGACTTCCACTCCATGCGCTCACCGGTAGTCGGGTGATCCAGGGCCAGGAAGCGTGCGTGCAGGGCCTGACGAGGGAAGTTCTTCACCGCCTCGACCATGGTCACGCTGGCGGCCGGTGGAATGCGGAAACGCACGCCGTAAGTCTGGTCGCCGACCAACGGGTAGCCGACATGCGCCATGTGCACACGGATCTGGTGGGTACGGCCGGTTTCCAGCTTGACCCGCACATGGGTGTGCGAACGGAAGCGCTTGAGCACCCGGTAGTGGCTGACCGCCGGCTTGCCACCGTCGGTGACCGCCATGCGCTGGCGCAGGCCGCCGTGACGGCCGATCGGCGCGTCGATCTTGCCGCCGGCAATCACCACGCCCACCACGATGCATTCATAGATGCGGCTGACGCTGCGGCTCTGCAACTGCTCGACCAGCTTGGTCTGCGCCTGCAGGGTCTTGGCCACCACCATCAGGCCGGTGGTGTCCTTGTCCAGGCGATGCACGATACCTGCGCGCGGCACATTGATGATGTCCGGCACATGGTGCAGCAGGGCATTGAGCAAGGTGCCATCGGCATGGCCGGCCGCCGGGTGGACCACCAGCCCGGCAGGCTTGTTGATCACCAGGATCTGGTCGTCTTCATAGACGATGTCCAGCTCGATATCCTGGGCCACCCATTCACCCTGGGCTTCCTGTTCGGCCTCGAGGGCCAGGATGTCGCCACTGTGAACGGTGTCGCGCGGCCGCAGCACCGCGTCATTGACGGTCAGGCGGCCATCCTTGATCCACGAAGTCAGGCGCGAGCGCGAGTACTCGGCGAACAGTTGGGCGGCGACCTGGTCGAGGCGTTGGCCGCCCAGTTCGGACGGGACCTCTGCGCTAAGTTGAATGATCTCGGACATGCTCAATTCGGCGGGCGTACAGCCTTTGGTTTCGGCTGCGTGCTTGTGGTTAAATACGGCTTCTTTTGCCCCGGGGTTTGGCCGGGGGCGCTCATCATAACAGGACGGCACCGCCCAAGACAGCGGCCGTCAAAGGGACGCAAGCCGCCATGCAAGTGAAACACCTGCTGCTGATCGCCATCCTCGGGCTCACCGCTGCCTGTTCCTCGAACAAGGAAGTCATTGACGAGAACCTCAGCGAGGCCGAGCTGTACCAGCAGGCCCAGGCTGATCTGGACAACTCCAGCTACACCAGCGCCGTGAACAAGCTCAAGGCCCTGGAATCGCGCTATCCGTTCGGCCGCTACGCCGACCAGGCGCAGCTCGAGCTGATCTACGCCAACTACAAGAACTCCGAGCCCGAGGCCGCCAAGTCCGCCGCCGAGCGCTTCATCCGCCTGCACCCGCAGCACCCGAACGTCGACTACGCCTATTACCTGAAAGGCCTGACCTCCTTCGACCAGGACCGTGGCCTGCTGGCTCGCTTCCTGCCGCTGGACATGACCAAGCGTGACCCAGGCGCCGCCCGTGACTCGTACAACGAGTTCGCCCAGCTGACCAGCCGCTTCCCCAACAGCCGTTACTCGCCAGACGCCAAGCAGCGCATGATCTACCTGCGCAACCTGCTGGCCAGCTACGAAATCCACGTGGCCAACTACTACCTGAGCCGCGAGGCCTACGTGGCCGCCGCCAACCGTGGTCGCTACGTGGTCGAGAACTTCCAGGAAACCCCATCGGTCGGCGACGGCCTGGCGGTGATGGTCGAGTCGTACCAGCACATGCACCTGGACGAACTGGCCGCTACCAGCCTGGAAACCCTCAAGCTCAACTACCCGAACCACCCGAGCCTGGTCGATGGCCAGTTCGTCGCCACCCAGGATGAAAACGGCAACCGCTCCTGGCTGTCCAAGGCCACCCTGGGCCTGATCGAGACCGAAACGCCGCTGCCACCGGGCGAGACCCGCGCCAACCAGGACGTGGTGCGCCAGTTCCAGGACGCCCGCTCCGAGATGCCGGAAGACCTGCTGCCCAAGGACGAAAACGGCGACCCGATCCTGCCGGAAGGCCCGAAAGAAGCCGAGAAAGACCGCTCGTGGTTCAGCTACATGACCTTCGGCATGTTCGACTGATCCTGCGCGTGACAAAGAAGGGAGGCCCAAGGCCTCCCTTTTTTATTGGCCGCATCCTAGACTGTCGCCTTCTTCTCTCGACAAGCTGGACACCATGGTTCGCCTACTTTTCTGGATCGCCCTGATCGCCGCCGCGTTCTGGCTGTGGCGCAAGTTCAAGACCAGTCAGCAATCCCCCGCCGAGCCGCGCCTCGACGACCCGCTGAGGATGGTGCGCTGCGCCCACTGCGGCGTGCACCTGCCCAATGACCGGGCGTTGCAGCAGGGCAAGGAGTGGTATTGCAGCCAACAGCATTTGCAGCAAGGGCCAGGCCGGCAGGGCTGACCCCATGAATCCCGTCCAGGTATGTCCCTGTGGGAGCGGGTTTACCCGCGATCACTAGCAAAGCTGGTGCCAGGCACCGCGGTGCCTGCTTCGCGGCTAAAGCCGCTCCCACAGAGCGCGTTCCTCCGGCGACTTCAGGCCAGACGGCCTTCAGGCGCATACGGCGCCGGGTCGATGATCGGCTCACGCCCCAGCAACAGGTCGCTGAACAACTGGCATGACGCCGGCGCCAGCACCAGGCCATTGCGATAATGGCCGCAGTTCAGCCATAGCCCTTCATGCCCCGGCACCGCACCGATATACGGGATGCCTTCCGGCGAGCCCGGACGCAACCCCGCCCAGTGTCCAACGACTTCGGCATCGGCCAATGCCGGCAACAGCTCGATGGCCGAGGCCTTGAGGCTGGCCAGTGCTTCGGCAGTAGGGGTTTTGTCGTAGCCTTCGTGCTCCAGGGTACTGCCCACCAGGATGTGCCCGTCGCGGCGCGGGATCGCGTAGCGCCCCTTGGCCAGGACCATGCTCGGCAAGAAATCTTCGGCGCACTTGAACAGGATCATCTGGCCTTTGACCGGCTCCACCGGCAATGCCAGGCCCAGGGTCTGCAACAGGTCGCCGCTCCAGGCACCGGCGCTGAGCACCACATCATCGGCGGCCAGCACGCCGTCGTTGGTCTGTACACCGACAATGCGCCCGCCTTCCTCGGCGAAACCGGTGACTTGGCAGTGCTCGCGCAGGGTGACGTTGGGCAGCGCCAGCAGCGCGGCCTTGAGCGACTTGACCAGGCGCGGGTTGCGCACGTTGGCCACGCCGGCCATGTAGATCGCGTGGCGGTAGCCTGGGCCCAGCACCGGCACGGCGTCGTAGGCCGCCGAGATATCCACCGCACTCAGCGGGCGCTGTTCGCGCGCAGCCCAGGCCAGGGCCTCGGCTTCATCGTCCAGGTCCAGCCAGTACAGGCCGGTGGTGTGCACCTCAGGGTCGACGCCGGTGCTGGCGAACAGGCGCTCGCCCAGCTGTGGATAAAAATCCTGCGACCAGTGCGCCAGCGCCGTCACTGCGGTGCTGTAGCGCCATGGGTACAGCGGCGAGACGATACCGCCCCCCGCCCACGACGACTCGCGGCCGACCTCGCCCTGGTCGCACAGCACCACCCGGTCGACCTCGGCCGCCAGGTTGAACGCCGTCAGCAGGCCGATGACGCCACCGCCGACAATCACTACTTGCTTGCTCATCGTTCGATCCAACACCTGAAGTAATTCCACGGTGCCATGGCACCTTCTGACCTTCAGCTTCCCCAGCACAGCTCGACATTGTCGCCAGCACCTGGATTGCTGCGCACACCTGCCTGGTCGAGCTGGAAGTCGCCACAGCGGTCTTGCGCCATGATCCCGTCGGGCAGGCGCACGGCCAGCAGCGTGAAACTGTCAGTCTCGCGGCGAGCCTGTAGGCGGTAGTAGCGGTTACCCATGGGCAATGGCGTCACCAGCTGTTCGTTGTCGGCGTAGCTGCCGACGCGGGCGTGGTGGCGCGCAAGGCGCAGGGCCGCATCCTGCAGCAGGCCGACCACTTCGCTGCGCGCGGCGCGCCGTAGCTGTTCGCTGTAACTGGGGTAGGCAATGGCTGCCAGCATGCCGATCAGTGCCACGACAATCAACAACTCGATAAGGCTCAGGCCACGCTGCATGTCAGTCGTCCTCCAGGCGTTGGCGCCAGCTGATGCGCCGCAGCTCTGCCGCGTCATCCAGCGCATGCACAGCTTCAAGTACCCGACGCCCGTGCACTTGGCGGCTGATGGCCGTCACCCGGACCAGCGTCACCTGCTCGCCAACCGGCATGCCAGCCGCCCGGCTACTCTGGCCAAGGTTCTGCAAAAACACGTAGCCGCTGTCGGTGGCTTGCCATGGCGGGGCCGGTTCGTCGCCGGGAAGACCCGGCGGCAGGCATGCCGAACACAGCTCGGGCAAGTGCGTCGACAGCAACGCCGCCCCCTCGATCAGGCTGGCCTCTGCCTGCTCGAAAGCGCGTACTCCCGCCAGTTGCTCACTCAGCAGCCGCTGCTGCACCAGTGCCTCGCGCAGCCCTTGGGCCGCCAACAGGCCGAGCAGCAGGCTCAGGCTCAGGGCCAGCAACAGCACCACACCCTGTTGCCGCTTCATCAACCCTGCCTCGGGTTGCGCAACGCCACGCTCAACTGGTGACGGTGCTCGAGCTGGTGCTGGCGGTCGAACAGCGTCAGGCGAATATCCAGCAGCTCCCCCTCCGCCACTTCGACCAGGTTCACTTCGAACGCCCGCACATTGTCGATCAGATTGGCATTCTGGGAATTGGTGAGGAGCTGGAGGCTACCTTTGTGCAAGCGGTAGGTCAGCCGGCGAATGGGCAAGGCCTGCACCGTAGTGCCGGGGACATGCCGGTGGCCCACCACCTCGGCCCAGCTGCGGCAGTCACTGAGCACTGTCCAGTCGGCCCGGCCTGCCAGCCCGGGTAACTCTGCGCCTACCAAGGTCAGGCTGCCGGGTGCGATCGTGATCGGCGTGGCGAACGCCTCGGCGGCGCCGGCAATCCTGAAGTCAGCCGCATCCAGGCGCAGGCAACCGAACATGCCGGCCATGCGGATATCCTCGGCCAAGCGTTGCAATACCAGCCGGGCGTCATCCTGAAGGCGGGCGGTCGCCCCTTGCAGGCGCCAAGCCTGGTAGGCCGAGCCGAACAGTTGACTCGCCGCCGCCAGCAGCATCAAGCCAAGTGCCAGCGCCAGCAGTGCCTCGATCAGGCCGAAACCTGCAGGCCGCCGCCTCATGGTTGTAACCGGCCTTGCAGTTCAAGTACCTGCCGCTGGCCGCCCATGGGCCAAGACACCTCAAGCATCAGCCAATCAGCCGCGAAGCTGGCTTGCGCCTGCGCCTGCCCGCCCAATACGGTCACCACCTGCGCTCGCCACGCCGTCGTGTCGACCGCCGACAGCGCCCCCCTCGCCCTGGCGCGCTCCAGCATGCCTTGCAGCAGTTGCAACGCCTGCCCTTCACGCCAGGCGCTGTCGCTGGCGTGCAGGCCGCGAACCTGTATTGCTGCTGCCATGAAGACGCCCAGCGCCAGCACGGTCATGGCCACCAGCACTTCCAACAATGTCATGCCGCCTTCCCTGCCCCACATCGACACCCCTCCTGGGATCTTTCCTCGCCTGCTACCTGAAGCCGCCGACTGGTACTCACATGAGCCGTTGGCGAAGCTTCAGCGAAGCACGTCCAGGGGGAAATGCACGGTGAGGCAACAGGGTGTAACACTGCTGCAAATGATGTCTGCACTGGCCGTGGCAGGCCTTCTGACACAGATTGGGGTTTCGGCCTACGGCCAGCTCAGCGAACAGCTGAATCAGGCCGCTACAGCCCGTGAGCTGGCACAGGCGCTACGTGATGCGCGCAACCAGGCGCTGCTACGTCAGCGGGCGGTAGTGGTGCAGCCAATGGAGGAAGACTGGGGAAAGGGCTGGCGCGTTTTGCTGGAGCACAACGACCTGTTGCTGCGCGAACATCGCCTGGCAAAGCCAGCCAGGATCGTCGCGAGCTCAGGTAGGGCGGTCAGGTTCAGCGGGCGGGGAGCGCCGCTGGGGGATGGCTTCGGGGGGATAACCTTGACCCTTTGCCGACGGGGTGGCGCGAGAAGCGAGCAGAGGGTGGTGCTGAGCCCCAGTGGAAGAGTGCGCCTGCTCAGCGACGAAAAACGTCGCTGCGCAGGCGACTGATCAGATCAGCGAGCGAACCCGCAGCTCTTTGGGCATGGAGAAGGTGATGTTCTCCTCGCGGCCATCGAGTTCTTCGGCGCCGGTCGCGCCCCAGGCCTTGAGCTGTTCGATCACGCCACGCACCAACACTTCGGGGGCCGAAGCACCGGCGGTGATGCCGATCCGCTCGACACCGTCGAACCAGCTGCGCTGCAGGTCCTCGGCACCGTCGATCAGGTAGGCCGGGGTGCTCATGCGCTCGGCCAGCTCACGCAGGCGGTTGGAGTTGGAGCTGTTGGGGCTGCCGACCACCAGCACCACGTCGCACTCGTCGGCCAGTTGCTTGACGGCGTCCTGGCGGTTCTGGGTGGCGTAGCAGATGTCGTCCTTGCGCGGCCCACCGATGCTCGGGAAGCGTGCGCGCAGGGCGTCGATGACCCGGCTGGTGTCATCCATCGACAGGGTGGTCTGGGTGACGAAGGCCAGGTGCTCGGGGTTGCGCACCTGCAGCGCGGCGACGTCCTTCTCGTCTTCGACGAGGTAGATGGCGCCGCCATTGCTGGCATCGTACTGCCCCATGGTGCCTTCGACTTCCGGGTGCCCGGCGTGGCCGATCAGGATGCACTCACGGCCGTCGCGGCTGTACTTGGCAACCTCGATGTGCACCTTGGTCACCAGTGGGCAGGTGGCGTCGAAGACTTTCAGGCCACGGCCGGCGGCCTCCTGGCGCACCGCTTGCGATACACCATGGGCGCTGAAGATGACGATGACGTCGTCCGGCACCTGGTCCAGTTCTTCGACGAAAATCGCGCCACGGCTGCGCAGGTCTTCGACGACGAACTTGTTGTGCACCACTTCGTGGCGCACGTAGATCGGCGGGCCGAAGACTTCCAGGGCGCGGTTGACGATCTCGATCGCCCGGTCGACCCCCGCGCAGAAGCCGCGCGGGTTGGCGAGTTTGATTTGCATGCTCGGCTCCAGGCTCACAGGGCCTTCACGTCGAGGATCTGCACCTCGAAGTTGAGGGTCTTGCCAGCCAGTGGATGGTTGAAGTCGATGGTCACCTGGTTGTCGTCGAACGCTTTGACCACACCCGGCAGCTCGGTGTTGGCGGCATCGTTGAAGATCACCAGCAGCCCGTCGGACAGCTCCATGCCTTCGAACTGCGAGCGCGGCATCACCTGCACGTTCTGCGGGTTGTGCTGGCCGAAGGCGTTCTCTGGGGCAATGCTCAGCTTGCGCTGGTCACCGGCCTTGAAACCGAACAGAGCGCTTTCGAAGCCTGGCAGCAGGTTGCCGTCGCCGACCTTGAAGGTGGCTGGGGCCTTGTCGAAGGTGCTGTCGACGGTGTCGCCGTTTTCCAGGTGCAGGGCGAAGTGCAGGGTCACTTCGGTGTTCTGGCCAATACGTGTCTCAGTCATGGACAGGCTCCTCGGACTTCTTGCTCTTGAACATATCCAGCGCCAGCATCACCGCACCCACGGTGATGGCGCTGTCGGCCACGTTGAAGGCCGGGAAGTAATGGGTGTTGCGCCAGTGCACCAGGATGAAGTCGACCACATGGCCAAGCACCACGCGGTCGTACAGGTTGCCCAGCGCGCCACCCAGCACCAGGGCCAGGGCCACGGCAAGCCAGGTCTCGTTGCGCCCCAGGCGCTTGAGCCAGACCACCAGCACGGCACTGACCACCAGGGCGATCAGGGCGAACAACCAGCGCTGCCAGCCGGAACTGTCGGCGAGGAAGCTGAAGGCCGCGCCGGTGTTGTACGCCAGGGTCCAGCTGAAGTAGTCGGGGATGACCACGATCTGCTGGTACAGGCTCAACGCCCCTTCGAAGTAGACCTTGGTGGCCTGGTCGACGACCAGTACCACCAGGCTCAGCCAGAGCCAGGCAAGGCGCCCGAAGCGCCCAGCTGCGTTAGGCATAGTGGCGCACCTCGCCTTCACCGCTCAGGTTGTCGACGCAACGGCCGCAGATTTCCGGGTGCTCCGGGTGGCTGCCGACGTCGGCGCGGAAGTGCCAGCAACGACCGCACTTGGCATGGCCGGACTTGACGATCTTCAGCTTGAGGCCTTCGACTTCGGTTGTCACGGCATCGGCCGGGGCCTGGACGAACGGCACCACGCTGGCGGCGGAGGTGATCAGCACGAAGCGCAGCTCGTCGCCGAGCTTGTTCAGGTCGGCAGTCAGGCCCTCTTCGGCGAAGAGGGTAACTTCGGCTTGCAGGTTGCCGCCGATGACCTTGGCGCTGCGCTGGTTCTCCAGTTCCTTGTTGACGGCTGCCTTGACTGCCATCACGCGGTCCCAGTAAGCACGGTCCAGCTCGGCGTCGGCCGGCAGTTCGCTCAGGCCCTGGTACCAGCCGTTGAGCATCACCGACTCGTTACGCTCACCTGGCAGGTACTGCCAGATTTCGTCGGCGGTGAAGGCCAGGATCGGCGCGATCCAGCGCACCAGCGCCTCGCTGATGTGGTACAGCGCGGTCTGGCAGGAACGACGGGCGACACTGTTGGCGCCGGTGGTGTACTGGCGGTCCTTGATGATGTCGAGGTAGAAGCCGCCCAGCTCCTGCACGCAGAAGTTGTGGATCTTCGAGTAGACGTTCCAGAAGCGGTATTCGCCGTAGTGCTCTTCCAGCTCGCGTTGCAGCAGCAGGGTACGGTCCACCGCCCAACGGTCCAGCGCCAGCATGTCTTCGGCCGGCAGCAGGTCGCGGGCCGGGTCGAAGCCGGACAGGTTGGAAAGCAGGAAGCGCGCGGTGTTGCGGATACGACGATAGGCATCGGCGCTGCGCTGCAGGATCTGCTCGGAAACCGCCATCTCACCGGAGTAGTCGGTGGCCGAAACCCACAGGCGCAGGATGTCGGCACCCAGGGTGTTGTTGACCTTTTCCGGCTCGATGGTGTTGCCCAGCGACTTGGACATCTTGCGGCCGCTCTCGTCCACGGTGAAGCCGTGGGTCAGCAGCTCGCGGTACGGCGCGTGGTTGTCGATGGCGCAGCCGGTCAGCAAGGAGGAGTGGAACCAGCCGCGGTGCTGGTCGGAACCTTCCAGGTACAGGTCGGCGCGCGGGCCGGTGGCATGGCCGATGTCGTGCGAGCCACGCAGCACATGCCAGTGGGTGGTGCCGGAGTCGAACCAGACGTCGAGGGTGTCGGCGATCTTGTCGTACTGGCCGGCTTCGTCACCGAGCAGTTCGGCGGCGTCCATCTTGAACCAGGCTTCGATGCCTTCTTTCTCGACGCGCTTGGCCACTTCTTCCATCAGTTCGACGGTGCGCGGGTGCAGCTCGCCGGTTTGTTTGTCGAGGAAGAACGGGATAGGTACGCCCCAGTTGCGCTGACGCGAGATGCACCAGTCCGGGCGGTTGGCGATCATCGAGTGCAGGCGCGCCTGGCCCCAGGCCGGGACGAACTTGGTGTCTTCGATGGCCTTGAGCGCGCGCTCACGCAGCGGCTCGCCAGTGGATGGCTGCTTGTCCATGCCGACGAACCACTGCGCGGTGGCGCGATAGATCAGCGGGGTCTTGTGGCGCCAGCAGTGCATGTAGCTGTGGCTGATGGTTTCGGTGTGCATCAGCGCACCGACTTCGCTCAGCTTGTCGACGATGGCCGGGTTGGCCTTCCAGATGAACTGGCCGCCGAAGAACGGCAGCGACTCGACGTACACGCCGTTGCTTTGCACCGGGGTGAGGATGTCGTCGTTGACCATGCCGTAGCGCTTGCAGGTGACGAAGTCGTCTTCACCGTAGGCAGGCGACGAGTGCACCACGCCGGTACCGGCGCCCAGCTCGACGTAGTCGGCCAGGTAGATCGGCGACAGGCGGTCGTAGAACGGGTGACGGAAGTTGATCAGCTCCAGCGCCGAACCTTGCGCGGTGGCGATGACAGTGCCTTCCAGGTTGTAACGCTTGAGGCACGACTCTACCAGCTCTTCGGCCAGCACCAGCAGGCGCTCGCCGGTATCGACCAGGGCGTACTTGAACTCGGGGTGGATGTTCAGCGCCTGGTTGGCCGGGATGGTCCACGGGGTGGTGGTCCAGATCACGATGGCCGCCGGCTTGGCCAGCGAGGCCAAGCCGAAGGCGGCGGCCAGCTTGGCGTCGTCGGCGACCGGGAAGGCCACGTCGATGGTCTGGGATTTCTTGTCGGCGTATTCGACTTCGGCTTCGGCCAGGGCCGATGCGCAATCGAAGCACCAGTTCACGGGCTTGAGGCCCTTGAACACGAAGCCTTGCTTGACCATCTCGGCCAGGGCACGGATTTCACCGGCCTCGTTGGCGAAGTTCATGGTCTTGTAGGGGTTGTCCCAGTCACCCAGCACGCCCAGGCGGATGAACTCGGTCTTCTGCCCTTCGATCTGCTCGGCGGCGTACTCGCGGCACAGCTCGCGGGTGCGGTCGGCGGTCAGGTGCTTGCCGTGGGTGACTTCGACCTTGTGCTCGATCGGCAGGCCGTGGCAGTCCCAGCCCGGCACGTAGGGCGCATCGAAGCCCGACAGGGTTTTCGAGCGGACGATCATGTCCTTGAGAATCTTGTTCAGCGCATGACCGATATGGATCTTGCCGTTGGCATAGGGCGGGCCGTCGTGCAGGACGAACTTCGGACGATCCTTGCCAATTTCGCGCAGCTTCTGGTACAGGCCAATGCTGTCCCAGCGCTGCAGAATCTGCGGTTCGCGCTGAGGCAGGCCGGCCTTCATCGGGAAGGCGGTGTCCGGAAGGTTTAGCGTGGCTTTGTAGTCGGTCATTTCAGGCTCTTCGTTAGCGGTTGAGCGTGCCAGTGGGCACGTGCGGCGGCGATGTCCGCGTCGATCGCCGACTTCAGCGCCTCCAGGGAGGCGAAACGCTGCTCTTCACGCAGCTTGTGGTGGAACTCCACCGTCAGACGCCGGCCGTAGAGGTCACCGGCGTAGTCCAGAAGATGAATCTCCAGGTGGGGACGCCCGTCACCGGCGACGGTGGGGCGTACTCCGATATTGCCGACACCCGGCCATTGCTGGCCGTCGATCTCGATGCTGGCCAGGTAGACCCCGGACAGCGGTACGCGGCGGCGCTTGAGCTGGATGTTGGCGGTGGGCGTGCCGAGCTGGCGGGCCAGTTTCTGGCCGTGCAGCACACGCCCGGTAATGCGGTAAGGGCGGCCAAGCAGGTGCGCGGCCAGTTCGAAGTTGCCTTCGCTGAGGGCCTTGCGCACTTCGGTGCTGCTGACCCGCAGGCCGTCCTGGATCACGGTGTTGGCGGCTTCGACGGTAAAGCCGTAGCGCACGCCTGCATCGACCAGGAAATCGAAGTCGCCGGCGCGGTCGCAGCCGAAGCGGAAGTCGTCACCCACTTCGAGGTGGCGCACACCCTGGCCATCGACCAGGATCGCCTTGACGAACTCATCGGCGCTGAGCTTGCTCAGGCGCTGGTTGAAGGCCAGGCACAACACCCGGTCGATACCTTCGCCAGCCAGCAGCTCGACCTTGTCGCGCAGGCGCGCCAGGCGGGCCGGGGCGGTGTCGGGGGCGAAGTATTCGCGCGGCTGCGGCTCGAAGATCACCACGCAGGTGGGCATGCCGAGTGCCTGGCCGCGCTCGCGCAGACGCGCGAGGATCGCCTGGTGACCCCGGTGGACCCCGTCGAAGTTGCCAATGGTGGCGACACAGCCCCGGTGCTCGGGGCGCAGGTTGTGAAGACCTCGAACCAGCTGCATAACGCGCTTCTTGCTCATAAAGTGGCCGATTATAACCACACCCGGGCGCTGACGACAGGCAGCAGCGCCACCCGGGTGTGTGGAATGTGAAAAACCGACGCCTGACCCTTTTGCGCCTCAGTGCAGCGCTTTGCGGGCGAAATGCCGTGGGCGGAAACCACACAGGTACAGGCAACCGAAGTAAGTAACCACACCGGCCGCGATCAGGCCGCCCAGGCGCAGGAAACGCGCCAGCATATCGCCCTGCGCCCAGGCCGGCAGGTAGTGCATGCCCAACAGCAGCACGCCCGACATCAGCCCCACCGCCAACAGCAGCTTGAGCAGGAACAGCAGCCAGCCGGCTTGCGGCGTGTACAGCTGCTGGCTGCGCAGCTTCCAGTACAGCAGGCCGGCATTCAGGCAGGCCCCCAGGCTGATCGCCAGGGCCAACCCGGCATGGGCCAGCGGGCCGACCAGCGCCAGGTTGAGCAACTGGGTGCAGACCAGGGTGAACACGGCGATCTTTACCGGCGTGCGGATATTCTGCTGGGCATAGAAGCCTGGAGCCAGCACCTTGACCAGGATGATCGCCAGCAGGCCCACCGAATAGGCGATCAGGGCGCGCTGAGTCATGGCCGCGTCGAAGGCGGTGAACTTGCCGTACTGGAACAGCGCCACGGTCAGCGGTTCGGCAAGAATCGCCAGGGCCAGGGTGCATGGCAACACCAGCAGGAAGCACAAGCGCAGGCCCCAGTCGAGAATCCGCGAGTACTCTTCACGGTCCTTGTTGGCGTAGGTCTTGGCCAAGGTCGGCAACAGGATGGTACCCAGGGCCACGCCCAACACCCCCGAAGGCAGCTCCATCAGCCGATCGGCGTAGTACATCCACGACACCGAGCCGGCCACCAGGAAGGAGGCGAAAATGGTGTTGATGATCAGCGAGATCTGGCTCACCGATACCCCGAGGATGGCCGGCAGCATCTGCTTGAGCACCCGCCACACGCCGGCGTCGCGCAGGTTCAGGCGCGGCAGCACGAGCATGCCGATCTTCTTCAGCGCGGGCAGCTGGTACAGCAGTTGCGCCAGGCCACCGGCCAGCACGCCCCAGCCCAGGGCCATGATTGGCGGGTCAAAGTACGGTGTGAGCAGGACGGCGAAGGCGATCATCGCCACGTTGAGCAGGGTCGGGGTGAAGGCCGGAACGCTGAAGCGGTTCCAGGTATTGAGGATTGCGCCTGCCAACGAGGACAGCGAGATCAGCAATATATAAGGAAAGGTCACCCGCAGCAGCGAAGTGGTCAGCTCGTATTTCTCGGCATTATCGACAAACCCTGGCGCCGTGGCCCAGACCACCCAGGGCGCGGCAAGAATGCCGAGGACTGTCACCAGCGCCAGAACCAGGGTAAGCAGGCCGCTGACATAGGCAATGAAGGTTCGGGTGGCCTCCTCGCCCTGTTGGGTCTTGTACTCGGCCAGGATCGGCACGAAGGCTTGCGAAAACGCGCCTTCGGCAAAGATCCGCCGCAGCAGGTTAGGCAGCTTGAAGGCGATGAAAAAGGCGTCGGTGGCCACGCCAGCGCCGAAAATCCGCGCCAGGATGGTGTCGCGCACGAAGCCGAGCACCCGGGAAATCATGGTGATGGAGCTGACCGCAGCCAGGGATTTGAGCAGGTTCATCGAAAAGATTCACGCCAGAGGACGGAGGACGCTGCCAGTTGGCATCCGAATGTGCGATACTCCCGCGCCTTCGCAGGGGAGCCAAAAATTCCCGAGTTTACAGGTCGCGTAGCAGAAAGGAATCTTTCCTGCCTGTTGACCCACCACTCGGCGGAACCTTGCAGGTGGCCTTGACATCCGTTCGACTCGTCGGCATGATTCGCGGCCTATTTTGTTTGCTATTTACCTAAAGTCTTTCGAGGAGCTCGACGGTGGCCAACACACCTTCCGCCAAGAAACGTGCAAAACAGGCTGAGAAGCGTCGCAGCCACAACGCCAGCCTGCGTTCCATGGTTCGCACCTACATCAAGAATGTAGTCAAAGCCATTGACGCAAAAGACGCTGAAAAAGCGCAAGCCGCTTACGTTCTGGCTGTGCCTGTAATCGACCGTATGGCCGACAAGGGCATCATCCACAAGAACAAGGCTGCTCGCCACAAAGGCCGTCTGAATGGCCACATCAAGGCGCTGAAAGAAGCTGCAGCTGCCTAAGCGACGTTCTTGTCGAAAAAACCGACCCTAGGGTCGGTTTTTTTATGCCTGCGATTTGCTGGGCCAAGCTGGCAGATTACTCATTCTGTGGGAGTAACTGTCCTTGTCGGAGCGGCCTTGTGTCGCGAAAGGGCCGCAAAGCGGCCCCAGCGTTGCCACATAGATTGCTGGGGCTGCTGCGCAGCCCTTTCGCGACACAAGGCCGCTCCTACAGGGGCAGGGCCGCATGACGGCCCTGCCCTTCATCACTTGCCGATCTGCAGCTTCGGCGCCCACTGCAGCCAGGCATCTTCCGGCTTGTCGAACAGGGCGAAGGTCTGCTGCGGCCGCGCCGGGTTGCCCATCTGCTCGCCATCCGGCGTGGCGAAGGCAATACCACCTTCAATCAGGGTCTCCACCGACTCGGTGCGCACCGTGGCGCCCTTGAACAGCCCCCAGTCGAAACCGAACCCACTGCTGTTCCAGAAGCGGCTGCCACCGCGCACCAGGCCTGCATAACGCGGCTCGATGAGGATGTGGATAAGTACCCGGTCGGCAGTCTGGCCCAGCTCGAAGCCGACCACCTTGCCCACCGCGACTTCACGGTAGGTGACTGGCACCCCGGGCTTGATCGAACCACGCCGCGGCGCACTCAGGGTCAGCGGCAGGCCAACCTCCTCGCCCTGCACCTCCGGCGCATCGGCCAAAGCGATGAAATCACGCTGCGGCCCTTTGTCCTTGAGCGCCGGCAACACTTCCAGGTACTGCCCACCCACCAAGGTATCGAGGTTCTCGGTGCGCACCAGGCCCAGGGCCGGCTTGACCACCCAGAACTGCGTCCCTACCCGCGCAATGCGATCTGCGGCCTGGGTAATACGCGCCCTGAGCAGTACGCCCTGCAGGTCGCTGGTCAGGTCCACACTCTCGACACTGCCCACGTCCAGCCCGCGGAAGCGGATCGAGGTACCCGGTTTCAGGCCATCGGCGCGCTCCACGCGAATGGTCACCAGGGTGCCGGCACGGTTGGCGGCCTCCTGGCTCTCATGCAGACGGAAACGCGGGATACGCCGTTTGAGCGGTACATCGGGTTTGGGTGTGTCGAAGGAGATACCGCCGGCCATGAGGGTCTGCAGCGACTCACTCTTGACCTGAATCCCCGAGAGGCCGCCGGTCAGGGTGATACCGCTGGCATTCCAGAAGCGCGTGGAGCCGTTGACCAGATTGGCGTACTCCTTCTCGATGTGTACGCCGATCAGGATGCGTTTGCTGTTGCGGGCGAACTGATAGCTCTGCACGCTGCCCACGCGCACCTGGCGGTACATCACCGGGCTGCCCACTTCCAGCGAGCCGAGGGTTTCGGCGAACAGCACCATGTGCAAGCCTGGCGCCTTGAGATCAAGCGGCGGCGCCTTGGGCCGTGCCTCGAACTCACGCAAGGGCTTGGCGCCGGGCTCACCCGGGCGAACAGCGATGTAGTTACCCTTTACCAGTGCTTCCAGGCCAGTGATACCCGCGAGCGAGATGGAAGGCTTGACCACCCAGAACTGGGTGCCTTCGACCAGGTAATCCTCTGCCAGCGGGTCCAGGGTCAATTCCGCCATTGCGCTGGACAGGTCACCTTCGATCTTCAGGTCCTTGAGCGAGCCTACCTGGATGCCTTTGTACAGCACCGGGGTACGGCCCTTCTGCAGCCCCTCGAAATCACTCAGCTTGACCTTCACCCGGATACCCGCCTGAGCGGCATCGAAATCCTCGTACAACCGGAACGGCAGGCTTGGATCCGTGGGCGGGCTGTCCTGGCGATTTTCTGGCGTGGCGAAGGCAATACCGCCGGCGACGATGCTGGAAAGCGATTCGGTGCGCACCTTCACGCCGGACAGGTCGGCATCGATGCTGACGCCACTGGCGTTCCAGAAACGCGTGTGCTTGCGCACCAGGCTGGCATACGCGGGCGCGATGAAGACCTTGATCTCCACAGTGCCCTGATCCTCGGACAGGCGATAGCTTTTCACTCGGCCCACCTGGATCTGCTTGTAGAACACCGGGCTATCACGGTTGAGCGAACCCAGGCGCTCGGCCTTGAGGGTCAGGTGCAAACCGGGCTCGGCATCGGACAACGGCGGGGCTTCCTTGAGCGCGGTAAAGCGCTTGGTCGGTTCGCCCTCTCCTGGCTCCACGGCGATGTAATTGCCTGAGACAAGGGTTTCAAGCCCGGAGATACCAGCCAGGCTGACGCTGGGCTTTACCAGCCAGAAGCGCGTGCCTTTGGTCAAATGTGGCCCGGCCGCCTTGTTCATTTCGATGGTGGCGATCACGCCTCGATTGTCGCCCTTGTTATCCAGCACCAGGCCCGTCACCTTGCCGATCGACATGCCCTTGAATATGACCTCGGTCTTGTTGGCGACGATGCCCTCGCCGGTTTCGAAGCGCACCTGGATTTCGATACCGGCGTCACGGTAGGCCTGCCAAGCCAGCCAACCACCGATGGCCAGCGCGATCAGCGGCAGGATCCAGATGGCCGACCAGTTCGAAGCAGGGCGGGTTTTAGCCGTAGGCAAGTCACTCATGGTCGTCATCCGACTCCGTGTTGTCCCAGATCAGTCGGGGATCGAAAGTTAAGGCGGCGAGCATCGTCAGGATCACCACACTGGCGAAGGCGACAGCGCCCAGGTTGGCTTCGACACTGGCAATGCGGCCAAAATTCACCACCGCCACCAGGATGGCAATGACAAAGATATCCAGCATGGACCAGCGCCCGATGAACTCGATGAAGCGGTACATCAGAATGCGTTGGCGCGCCGACAGCGGCTGATGGCGCTGCACCGAGTACAGCAGCAGGGCTATGCCCACCAGCTTGAAAGTGGGCACCAGGATGCTGGCGATGAACACCACGGCAGCGATCGGCAACATGCCGTGCTTGAGCAGGGTAATAACCCCCGACATGATGGTGTCGGGGCTGCCCTGCCCTAACGCGCTGACCGTCATGATCGGCAAGACGTTCGCAGGGATGTAGAGCACCATCGCAGTGATCAGCAGCGCCCAGGTGCGCACGATGCTGTTAGGGCGTCGCTCATGGACAATGGCCCCGCAACGGGTGCACGTCTGTGACGTGGTATCTGCTTCGCGGCGGTTGAGCTCATGGCATTCACCGCAGACCAGAATGCCTGCATCAATCGCCCGCATGGACATCCTCCCCGGACAAGGCCACCCAGATCTGGTGCGGCGACATCACCACTTCCAGCCACACCTGCACCAGCAACAGGCTGATGAAGCAGAACAGGCCGAGGCCGATACTCAGTTCAGCCAGGTCGACCAGCTTGACGATAGCAACCAGCACACCCATGAAATACACCTCGAGCATGCCCCACTCGCGCAAGTGGTGATAAATACGATAGATCAGCAAACCGTAACTGCGACCGACGTCAAAACGGATGCTCAACAGCACCAGCAACTGACACAACAACTTGAGCAGCGGGATGGCCATGCTGCACAGGAACACCACCACGGCGACGCCGCGCATTTCGGAATTGTACAAGCCGAGCACGCCGCTCCAGACGGTGTCGTCCGAGGTTTGGCCAAGCAGATGCAGCTGCATGATCGGCAGGAAGTTGGCAGGCACATAGAGCAGCAAGGCGGTAAGGACCAGCGCCAGGCTGCGAGGAACGACGTTATGCCGATGGGCATAAAGCTCGTAGCCACAGCGCGGGCAATGGGCTTTCTCGTCGTTTTGCAGCGTCGTCTTGCGCATCAGCAGGTCGCACTCGTGGCAGGCTACGAGTTCGTCCAGGGGTAACTGTGCGAGCGCTTGCGTATCGACAGGGTTGGGCATAAGAGGGTTCTGAATGGATGCGTCGGCTCTATTCTAGTGTTCTGACTCGAATTGTGGGAGACGACTATTGTGAGGGACTGTATGCCAGCACCTGCGGATGGCGCTGCTCACTGCCCAGGAGAGCTGATTTCGTTGTAGCAGAAAAGACAAAACCCCTACCTGCATGCGCAGATAGGGGTTTTGCGAAATGAATCTTGACGATGACCTACTCTCACATGGGGAAACCCCACACTACCATCGGCGATGCATCG
>NZ_JBDJLM010000085.1:0-21014 GCF_039673365.1 Pseudomonas sp. TWI923
CCCACAGGTAAAGCGTCAAGCCTGAGGGGGTCGCACTACTTGTGGGAGCCGGCTTGCCGGCGATGGGGCGCGCAGCGGCCCCAATTGCAGCTTTACCAGGCTCCCTGTTTCCCTGTTTTCCCGGAGTTCGCCATGGCCATTGCAGTGCCCCTCAACGAAGGCGCAGGTAAAAGCCTCAAACAGCGCCTCAAGCATGCCGAGCGGGTCAACCGCTGGAAGGCCCAGGCGTTGATCGCGCCGCTGGCGCTGTTCCTCCTGCTGGTGTTCCTGGTGCCGATTGCGGCGCTGCTGTACAAGAGCGTCGGCAACCCCGAAGTGGTCGCCGGCCTGCCGCGCACCGTCGAGGCCGTGGCGCAGTGGGACGGCAAGAGCCTGCCCGGCGAGGAGGCCTACAAGGCCCTGAGCCAGGACCTGGCCGAATCACGCAAGAACCAGACGCTGGGCGATCTGTCCAAACGCCTGAACATGGAACTGGCCGGCTACCGCAGCCTGCTGGCCAAGACTGCGCGGGCCCTGCCGTTCAAAGCGGAGCCCGCTTCTTATAAAGATGCCTTGCAGACGCTGGACGAGCGCTGGGGTGACCCGGCCTACTGGCAGGCGATCCGCCGCAACACCAGCAGCGTCACGCCGTTCTACCTGCTGGCGGCGCTCGATCACCGTATCGACGACCTCGGTGAGCTGGCCAAGGCCACGCCGGACCAGGCCATCTACCTCGACATCTTTGCCCGCACCCTGTGGATGGGCGTGGTGATCACCGCCATCTGCCTGGTGCTGGCCTATCCGCTGGCCTACCTGCTGGCCAACCTGCCCACCCGGCAGAGCAACCTGCTGATGATCCTGGTGCTGCTGCCGTTCTGGACCTCGATCCTGGTGCGGGTGGCGGCGTGGATCGTGCTGCTGCAGTCGGGCGGGCTGATCAACAGCGCGCTGATGGCCATGGGCATCATCGACCAGCCGCTGGAACTGGTGTTCAACCGCACTGGCGTGTACATCTCGATGGTGCACATCCTGCTGCCGTTCATGATCCTGCCGCTGTACAGCGTGATGAAGGGTATCTCGCCCAGCTACATGCGTGCGGCGATCTCGCTGGGCTGCCACCCGTTCGCCAGCTTCTGGCGGGTGTACTTCCCGCAGACCTACGCCGGCGTCGGTGCCGGTTGCCTGTTGGTGTTCATCATCTCGATCGGCTACTACATCACCCCGGCACTGCTGGGCAGCCCGAACGACCAGATGGTCAGCTACTTTGTCGCCTTCTACACCAACACCAGCATCAACTGGGGCATGGCCACCGCGCTGGGCGGGTTGCTGCTGCTGGCCACCGTGGTGCTGTACCTGATCTATAGCTGGCTGGTCGGCGCCAGCCGCCTGCGCCTGAGCTGAGGAGCCTTGTCATGCTGAGCCCCTACATGTCGCCCGTGGAGCGGGTGTGGTTCTACACCTTGCGCATTCTCTGCGGGCTGGTGCTGCTGTTCCTGGTGCTGCCGGTGCTGGTGATCGTGCCGCTGTCGTTCAACAGCGGGAGTTTCCTGGTGTACCCGCTGCAGGGCTTCTCGCTGCACTGGTACCAGGACTTCTTCGCCTCGGCCGAGTGGATGCGTTCGCTGAAGAACAGCATCATCGTCGCCCCGGCGGCGACGGTGCTGGCCATGGTGTTCGGCACCCTGGCCTCGATCGGCCTGACTCGCGGCGACTTCCCCGGCAAGTCGCTGGTGATGGCGCTGGTGATCTCGCCGATGGTGGTGCCGGTGGTGATCATCGGTGTGGCGAGTTATCTGTTCTTTGCCCCCCTGGGCATGGGCAACAGCTTCATCTCGCTGATTCTGGTGCACGCGGTGCTGGGTGTGCCGTTCGTGATCATCACCGTGTCGGCCACGTTGCAGGGCTTCAACTACAACCTGGTGCGTGCGGCAGCCAGCCTTGGCGCTTCGCCGTTGCTGACCTTCCGTCGGGTGACCTTGCCGTTGATTGCCCCTGGGGTGATCTCGGGTGCGCTGTTCGCCTTTGCCACGTCGTTCGATGAAGTGGTGGTCACGTTGTTCCTTGCCGGGCCGGAGCAGGCGACCCTGCCACGGCAGATGTTCAGCGGCATTCGTGAGAACCTCAGCCCGACCATCGCGGCGGCGGCGACCTTGCTGATCGCGTTTTCGGTGGTGCTGCTGCTGACCCTGGAGTGGTTGCGCGGGCGCAGCGAGAAGTTGAGGACCCAGCAGCCGGGCTGATTTTCGGATGCCTGTACCGGCCTCTTCGCGGGTAAACCCGCTCCCACATGGACCGCGCTAACCTCGAGGCAAGCATCGTACCTGTGGGAGCTGGCTTGCCAGCGATGAGGCCAGCACTGACAACATAAGACAGTTGCTCCACAGGTTATGTGCAGCTCTCGAGATCTGCGCGATCCCTGTGGGAGCGGGTTTACCCGCGAAGGGCCGGCACAGGATTGACACCAATCAGCCCCGATCCGCTTCCCTGGGTTACAATGCGCGCCACCGTGATTCTGCCCAACAGGTGCGCCATGCAGCCCTACGCTATTGCCCCCTCCATTCTTTCCGCCGATTTCGCCCGCCTGGGCGAGGACGTCGACAAGGTTCTGGCCGCCGGGGCCGACATCGTCCACTTCGATGTCATGGACAACCACTACGTACCCAACCTGACCATCGGCCCGATGGTCTGCACCGCGCTGCGCAAGTACGGCGTGACCGCGCCGATCGACGTGCACCTGATGGTGAGCCCGGTCGATCGCATCATCGGCGACTTCATCGAAGCCGGCGCCACCTACATCACCTTCCACCCGGAAGCCACCCAGCACATCGACCGCTCGCTGCAGCTGATCCGTGACGGCGGCTGCAAGGCCGGCCTGGTGTTCAACCCGGCCACCGGCCTGGATGCGCTGAAGTACGTGATGGACAAGATCGACATGGTCCTGCTGATGAGCGTCAACCCAGGCTTCGGCGGGCAGAAGTTCATCCCCGGTACCCTAGACAAGCTGCGTGAGGCCCGTGCACTGATCGACGCCAGCGGCCGTGATATCCGCCTGGAGATCGACGGCGGCGTCAACGTCAACAACATCCGCGAAATCGCCGCAGCCGGCGCCGACACCTTCGTCGCCGGTTCGGCGATCTTCAACGCCCCGGACTATCAGGAAGTGATCGCCAAGATGCGTGCCGAAATGGCGCTGGCACGCGCATGAGCGGCTTCGAGCAGCTGTTCCCGGGGACGCTGCCCAGGCTGGTGATGTTCGATCTGGATGGCACCCTGATCGATTCGGTCCCCGACCTGGCCGCAGCCGTCGACCGCATGCTGCTCGAACTCGGGCGCGAGCCCGCCGGGCTCCACGCCGTGCGTCACTGGGTGGGCAACGGCGCCCAGGTGCTGGTGCGCCGGGCGCTGGCCGGTGGCCTGGACCACGACAGCGTGGACGATGCCCTGGCCGAGCGCGCGCTCGCGCTGTTCATGGAGGCCTACGCCGACAGCCATGAGTTGACCGTCGTCTACCCCGGTGTACGCGACACCCTGCGCTGGCTGAGCAAGCAGGGCGTGGAGATGGCGCTGATCACCAACAAGCCCGAGCGCTTCGTTGCCCCCTTGCTCGACCAGATGAAGATCGGGCGCTACTTCCGCTGGATCATCGGCGGCGACACCCTGCCACAGAAAAAACCCGACCCGGCGGCGCTGCTGTTCGTGATGCAGATGGCCGGTGTGGCGCCTGAACAGTCGTTGTTCATCGGCGATTCGCGCAGCGACGTGCTGGCGGCGAAAGCGGCCGGGGTGCAGTGCGTCGGCCTGAGCTATGGCTACAACCATGGCCGCCCCATCGACGAGGAATCTCCCAGCCTGGTGATCAGCGACCTGCGCCTGCTGCTGCCTGGTTGCTTAGTCACCGACACTGGGATAACGTTGGCGGACCTTCAAGCCCCGCACAGCAGAGACAACGACGTGGTGGTTACTGGCAAATTCTGGATGAAAGTCATCAAGGCCCTGGCCCGCTGGCGCTGGCGCGCCTGACTTATGCCCGCCGGCGCCTGCCGGCCCGTCCGCTTGCCTGACCCCATTGCTGCTTGCCACGAGGCTACACATGACCCGCGAAGAATTCCTGCGCCTGGCCGCTGCCGGCTATAACCGCATCCCCCTGGCCCGCGAAACTCTGGCCGACTTCGATACCCCCCTGTCGATCTACCTCAAACTGGCCGACCAACCTAACTCGTACCTGCTCGAATCCGTGCAGGGCGGCGAGAAGTGGGGCCGTTATTCGATGATCGGCCTGCCGTCGCGCACCGTCATGCGTGTGCATGGCTACCACGTGAGCATCCTGCAGGATGGCGTGGAAGTGGAAAGCCATGACGTCGAAGACCCGCTGGCCTTCGTCGAGGCCTTCAAGGATCGCTACAAGGTCGCCGACATTCCGGGCCTGCCGCGTTTCAACGGCGGCCTGGTCGGCTACTTCGGCTACGACTGCGTGCGCTATGTCGAAAAACGCCTGGGTGCCTGCCCGAACCCGGACCCGCTGGGGGTGCCGGACATCCTGCTGATGGTCTCCGACGCCGTGGTGGTGTTCGACAACCTGGCGGGCAAGATGCACGCCATCGTGCTGGTCGACCCCAGCGACGAGCAGGCCTTCGAGCAAGGCCAGGCCCGTCTTGAAGGCCTGCTGGAGAAACTCCGCCAGCCGATCACCCCGCGCCGCGGCCTCGACCTGGATGGCCCGATGGCGGCCGAGCCGGCGTTCCGCTCCAGCTTCACCCAGGGTGACTACGAACGCGCGGTTGACACCGTCAAGGAGTACATCCTCGCTGGTGACTGCATGCAGGTGGTGCCGTCGCAGCGCATGTCCATTGATTTTGCGGCCGCTCCGATCGACCTCTACCGTGCCCTGCGCTGCTTCAACCCGACGCCCTACATGTACTTCTTCAACTTCGGCGACTTCCATGTAGTGGGCAGTTCGCCGGAAGTGCTGGTGCGGGTCGAGGACAACCTGGTCACGGTACGCCCGATCGCCGGTACCCGCCCGCGCGGCGCCACCGAAGAGGCCGACCGCGCTCTGGAAGACGACCTGCTGTCGGATGACAAGGAAATCGCCGAGCACCTGATGCTGATCGACCTGGGCCGCAACGACGTGGGGCGTGTGTCGTCCACCGGCAGCGTGCGCCTGACCGAGAAGATGGTGATCGAGCGCTATTCGAACGTGATGCACATCGTCTCCAATGTCACCGGCCAACTGGCCGAGGGGCTGACGGCAATGGATGCGCTGCGGGCGATCCTGCCGGCGGGCACCCTGTCGGGGGCGCCGAAGATCCGCGCCATGGAAATCATCGATGAGCTGGAACCGGTCAAGCGCGGTGTCTACGGCGGTGCCGTGGGCTACTTCGCCTGGAACGGCAACATGGATACCGCCATCGCCATCCGCACTGCGGTGATCAAGGATGGCGAGCTGCATGTGCAAGCCGGCGGCGGCATCGTCGCCGACTCGGTGCCGGCACTGGAGTGGGAAGAAACCATCAACAAGCGTCGGGCGATGTTCCGCGCGGTGGCCCTCGCCGAGCAGACCAGCAAACGCTGAGCAGGCCGTGGTCCATGAACCCGGCGGGCCGCCACGCGCCCCCGGAGTCCCCCGTATTCAAGAGGTTCGTTCCAGATGCTACTGATGATCGACAACTACGACTCCTTCACCTACAACGTCGTGCAGTACCTCGGCGAGCTGGGTGCCGAGGTCAAGGTCATCCGCAATGACGAGATGACCATCGCCCAGATCGAAGCCCTCAACCCCGAGCGCATCGTGGTTTCCCCCGGCCCCTGCACCCCGAGCGAAGCCGGTGTGTCCATCGAGGCGATCCTGCACTTCGCCGGCAAGTTGCCGATTCTGGGCGTCTGCCTTGGCCATCAGTCGATCGGCCAGGCCTTCGGCGGTGACGTGGTGCGTGCCCGCCAAGTGATGCATGGCAAGACCAGCCCGGTGGTGCACCGTGACCTGGGCGTGTTCGCCGGCCTCAACAACCCGCTGACCGTTACCCGTTACCACTCGCTTGTGGTCAAGCGCGAGACGCTGCCAGACTGCCTGGAAGTGACCGCCTGGACCGCCCACGCCGATGGCTCGGTCGACGAGATCATGGGCCTGCGCCACAAGACACTGAATATCGAAGGGGTGCAGTTCCACCCCGAGTCCATCCTGACCGAGCAGGGCCACGAGCTGTTCGCCAATTTCCTCAAGCAGACCGGCGGCCGCCGCTAAGGATCGACCATGGATATCAAGATTGCATTGAGCCGTATCGTCGGCCACCTGGACCTGAGCACCGATGAAATGCGCGAGGTCATGCGCCAGATCATGACCGGCCAGTGCAGCGAGGCGCAGATCGGCGCCTTCCTGATGGGCATGCGCATGAAGAGCGAAAGCATCGACGAGATCGTCGGCGCGGTGTCGGTGATGCGCGAGCTGGCCGACAAGGTCGAGCTCAAGAGCCTCGACGGCGTGGTCGACATCGTCGGCACCGGCGGCGATGGCGCCAACATCTTCAACGTCTCCACCGCGTCGTCGTTCGTCCTCGCGGCCGCCGGCTGCCCGGTGGCCAAGCACGGCAACCGCGCGGTGTCCGGCAAGAGCGGCAGTGCCGACCTGCTGGAAGCCGCCGGCATCTACCTGAACCTCACCCCGGTGCAGGTCGCCCGCTGCATCGACAGCCTGGGGATCGGCTTCATGTTCGCCCAGAGCCACCACAAGGCCATGAAGTATGCCGCCGGCCCGCGTCGCGAGCTGGGGCTGCGCACCCTGTTCAACATGCTCGGCCCGCTTACGAATCCGGCCGGGGTGAAGCATCAGGTGGTCGGGGTGTTCAACCAGGCGCTGTGCCGCCCGCTGGCCGAAGTGCTGCAGCGCCTTGGCAGCAAGCATGTGCTGGTGGTGCATTCCAAGGACGGTCTGGACGAGTTCAGCCTGGCCGCGCCCACCTTCGTTGCCGAACTGAAGAATGACCAGATCACTGAGTATTGGGTCGAGCCCGAAGACCTCGGCATGAAGAGCCAGAGCCTGCACGGCCTGGCGGTCGATGGTCCGCAGGCGTCGCTGGACTTGATCTGTGACGCATTGGGCCGGCGCAAGACCGAGAACGGCCAGAAGGCCGCCGAAATGATCGTGCTCAATGCCGGTGCGGCGCTGTATGCCGCCGATCACGCCATGACCCTGGCCCAGGGCGTGGAACTGGCCCATGACGTGCTGCACACCGGGCTGGCCTGGGAAAAGCTGCAGGAGCTGGGCGCCTTTACCGCGGTATTCAAAGTGGAGAACGAAGCATGAGCGTGCCGACGGTGCTGGAAAGGATCATCGCCCGCAAGTTCCAGGAAGTGGCCGAGCGCAGTGCGCGGGTCAGCCTCGCCGAACTGGAGCGCCTGGCCAAGGCGGCTGACGCCCCGCGCGGCTTCGCCAATGCCCTGATCGAGCAGGCCAAGCGCAAGCAGCCGGCGGTGATTGCCGAAATCAAGAAAGCTTCGCCAAGCAAGGGTGTGATTCGCGAGCATTTCGTGCCGGCCGAGATCGCGGTCAGCTATGAAAAAGGCGGGGCGACCTGCCTGTCGGTGCTGACCGACGTGGATTACTTCCAGGGCGCCGACGAGTACCTGCAGCAGGCCCGCGCCGCAGTTGCGCTGCCGGTGATCCGCAAGGATTTCATGGTCGATCCGTACCAGATCGTCGAAGCCCGCGCCTTGGGTGCCGACTGCGTGCTGCTGATCGTCTCGGCGCTGGATGACGTGAAGATGGCCGAGCTGGCCGCCACGGCCAAGGACGTCGGCCTCGACGTGCTGGTCGAAGTGCACGACGGCGATGAGCTGGAGCGCGCGCTGAAGACCCTCGATACCCCGCTGGTTGGCGTCAACAACCGTAACCTGCACACCTTCGAGGTAAGCCTGGAGACCACGCTCGACCTGCTGCCACGCATCCCCCGCGATCGCCTGGCCATCACCGAGAGTGGCATCCTCAATCGGGCCGATGTCGAGTTGATGGCAATCAACGAGGTGTATTCGTTCCTGGTTGGCGAGGCGTTCATGCGCGCCGAACAGCCGGGGCTGGAACTGCAGCGGCTGTTCTTCCCTGATCAGGTGAAGAAGACTGTTCAACAACTGGACTGAGCAAACGAAGCCGGCGTTTCTGCCGGCTTTTTTATATGCCTGCAATAGCCCTTTCGCGGGTAAACCCGCTCCCACAGGGGGTTGAGGCCTGTGGGAGCGGGTTCACCCGCGAAGAGGCCGGCAAAGTTAACAACATAGGTGGATCAATGACCGATCAACCCCTGGCCCTGACCGTTGAACAGGGCCTGCACGCCGAGCAGGAATTGCTGGCCGCCGTGTGCCGTGGCGAGCGTGACGCTGGCGTGCTGTTCTGGCGCCCCACCGACCATGCGCTGGTGATGCCACGCCGGATGAGTCGCCTGGATAACTTCGAAGCCGCCTGCGCCGAGTTGGCGATCGCCGGCTGGCCGGTATTGCTGCGCGAAACCGGTGGTGAGCCTGTGCCGCAGTCGCATTCAACCGTGAACGTGGCGCTGGTCTACGTCGCGCCGCGCAGCGAAGGTGATCACGGGCGCATCGAGAATGCCTACGAGCGGCTGTGCCTGCCACTGTGCGATGTACTGCGCGAGTGGGGTGGGGTGGCGTCGGTGGGGGAAATCGATGGCGCCTTCTGCGATGGCCGCTACAACGTCAACCTGAACGGCCGCAAACTGGTCGGCACGGCCCAGCGCTGGCGCCAGGGCCTGGGTGGCAAGCGCCCGGTGGTGTTGGTGCATGGTGCGCTGCTGCTGGACAACGAGCGCGAATCGATGGTGGCGGCGGTCAATCGTTTCAATGAGTGTTGCGAGCTTGAACAACGTTGCCGGGCCGACAGCCATATCGCCTTGCATGAAGTGGCGCCACAGGCGCCCTGGTTCGAGCGCCTTTCCCTGGCCTATGCCGAGGTCATTGCCGGGCTACCGAAGGACTAACGGGTGCCGTAGACCACCATGGTCTTGCCCTTCACCTGCACCAGGCTGCGTTCCTCGAGATCCTTGAGGACGCGGCCGACCATTTCCCGCGAACAGCCGACGATGCGCCCGATCTCCTGGCGGGTGATCTTGATCTGCATGCCGTCGGGGTGGGTCATGGCGTCTGGCTGCCTGCACAGTTCGAGCAGGCAGCGGGCAACCCGGCCGGTCACGTCGAAGAAGGCCAGGTCGCCGACCTTGCGCGTGGTGTTGCGCAGCCGCTGGGCCATTTGCGCGCCGAGGGCGTAGAGAATCTCCGGGTCCTGGCGGCCCAGCTCGCGGAATTTGTCGTAGCTGATCTCGGCCACTTCGCATTCGGTCTTGGCCCGCACCCAGGCGCTGCGCTGATGCTCCTGGCCGGCGGGCTCGAACAGGCCCAGCTCACCAAAGAAGTCGCCGTTGTTGAGGTAGGCGATGATCATCTCGTGACCGTCGTCGTCCTCGATCAGGATGGTTACCGAGCCTTTGATGATGAACGAGAGGGTCTCGGCCCGGTCGCCCGCGCAGATGATGTTGCTTTTGGCGGCGTAGCGACGGCGCTGGCAGTGCACCAGCAGCTTTTCGATGTTCTTGATCTTGGGCGCAAGGGCTGAAGAAACCATCACGAAATCCTGTTCGATGTGAGGCGTGGGCTTTTTATTGAGGCTGCGCGGCGTGATGCGCCAGTCATTTGGCGCCAGCTTATCAGACACGCCCCCATGTATCGGCATTAAAGCGCTGCGCCTTGAGCTTTTCCGACGGCGTCACAAGGTCTAAGCTGGCACCCTTTTTACGAGATCGGGAGTCCGGATAGATGAAGGCACGCATCCAGTGGGCGGGTGAAGCAATGTTCCTCGGCGAGTCGGGGAGTGGCCATGTCGTGGTCATGGACGGCCCGCCCGAAGCCGGCGGCCGCAACCTTGGCGTGCGCCCGATGGAAATGCTGCTGTTGGGGCTGGGCGGATGCAGCAGCTTCGATGTGGTCAGCATCCTCAAGAAGTCGCGCCAGGCGGTGGAGAGCTGCGAAGCCTTCCTGGAAGCCGAGCGCGCCAGTGAGGACCCCAAGGTGTTCACCAAGATCCATATGAACTTCGTGGTTAAAGGGCGTGGGCTGAAAGAGGCACAGGTAAAGCGCGCGGTTGAGCTGTCGGCCGAAAAGTACTGCTCGGCATCGATCATGCTCGAGCGTGCCGGGGTGGAAATCACCCACGGTTACGAGATTGTCGAACTCGCGTGACCGGCAGTGGCGCCTGGTTGTCAGGCGCTTTGCAGGTTCAGCCGCTCAGCGGCCAGTAGCCAGGCGACGCCCGGGGCGAGCGCGAGCAGCAGCAACGGCGTGTTGAACAGCAGTAGCCCGAGTATTTCGCTGGTGCTCCAGGTGTTGCCGAAACATTGGGCAAACAGCATGCACTGCAGCAGCGCCGTGACCACGGCGGCCAACCCGAACAGGGCGATGAGCGTACGACGCTTGCGGCAGTGGTAAGCCAGCAGCAGGAACAGCAGCAGCCCAGGCACTGTGAACAGCAGCAGCTCGACCACACTGTTGCTGTCGGGCTCGCCGAGGTCGGGCAGTTGCAGGCTGAAGGCGGTTTGCCTGATGGCCGCTGTCATCAGGCAGACAAACGCATAGGCAACCGGTATCAGCCCGAGGCTTTGCAGCAACCGAGCCGTGGTCAGTCGGAACTTCAACGGCGCAACGCCGGCAGCAACTGCAACAGGCGTTCGGGTAGCTTGGCCCGCAGCTGTGCACTCAAGGCTTCCCGTCGTTTCTGGTACAGCAGGCCCAGGCCGATAACGCCAAGGCCGATCAGGGTGAGCACCAGCGGGAACAGCAGCGAGTCGGCAAATACCTCGTAGGACAGATAGCCGAGATAGGCCGCCACGCCCATCGCCCCGAATACCATGAACACCGGCCGGCGCAACAACACGGCCAGCCCCATCAGCCCCAGGTTGATCAGGCAATACAATGCCTTGCCCAGTTCGCTGGCGCTGTCCATCGACGTCAGCCCGCCCCAGAACGCCAGCAGGCCTGCCAGATAGCCCCAGCCAGCGTAGTCCTGGCGGGTGCGGCCATCGACACCGACGAACACCACCAGGACGACCAGGCCGAACCACACCGAGACCGTTCGTCGCTGCTCCCAGCTGAACACATCGCCATACACCCACTCGGTCAGGTCCATGGACATGAACCACAGTGCGAGTGCGATCGGCATGACGATGAACGGGAAGGGCACCAGGCGCAGCATCAGCAGGCCAGCCACTACGGTTGCGGCCTCCATGGCCAGCCAGCCGCCCTGCACATAGGTGTAGTACTGGTGATAGTCACCCTGGGCATCGTCCAGCGGCCACCAGCCCACCAGCCGTTCCACGGAGAAAACCGCCAGCGGCACGATACTCACCGCGACGGCCGCCAGCACGCCGGCGGCGATGGGCTGCCCGCGGCGTTGCAGCGACAGGGCGAACAAGGTGAGGGTGGCGATGTAGAGCAGGGCGATGGCCAGCAGTGCACTGTCGCCGATGCGCATCCAGGCTTCGGTGAGCAACCAGCCCATCGCCCCCATGATCAGCAGGGCGCCGAAGTAGAAGGCGACGTGGGCCAGTTGGAAGCTGCCGCGGCTTTGTGGCTGCTGGCGCAGGAAGTCCAGCAGCGCATGGTCCTGGCCCGGTTGCAGTACACCGGCGTCTACCGCGCGTGCCAGGTCCTTGGCGTCGAAGCGTTCCATGCGCTGTGCCTCAGATGCGGTAGGTGCTCTTGGTCATGACCTTGGCCATCAGGCTCATGCCGAACCGGATGGGCGCCGGGAAACGATAGCCGCCAGCTTCCAGCGCCGATTCGGCGTGGTGCTCTTCGTCGACGCGCATCTGTTCGAGGATGGCGCGGGATTTGCCATCGCTCTCGGGGATCTGCTCAAGGTGCTCGTCCAGGTGTTTGCACACCTGGTGCTCGGTGGCGGCGACGAAACCCAGGCTGACCTTGTCGCTGACCAGGCCGGCAAGTGCGCCGATGCCGAAGGACATGCCATAGAACAACGGGTTGAGCACGCTGGGGTGGCTGTTGAGCTGGCGAATACGCTGCTCGCACCAGGCCAGGTGGTCGATTTCTTCTTCTGCCGCATGCTCCATGGCCTTGCGCACCTGGGGCAGCTTGGCGGTCAGGGCCTGGCCCTGGTAGAGCGCCTGGGCGCAGACTTCACCGGTATGGTTGATGCGCATCAGGCCGGCGACGTGGCGGCTCTGCTGCTCGTCGAGTTCGGCGTCGGGCTGGATGATCGCCGGTGACGGGCGCGAAGGTTGGCCGCTGAAGGGGAGCAGGGTGCGCATGGCGGTATCGGCCTGCAGCAACAAGCGGTCGAGCGGCGAGTAGTGACGTTCGGTAGCCATCGGGCACCTCCACTAGAGTGTGCCCGACAGTTTACCGCAATCGGCTGGAGGGGGCTTGCCCTGGATCAGCCCGGTGGCCAGTGCATCTGGCGCTGGCCAAGCACGTGCATATGGATGTGGTAGACGGTCTGGCCGCCTTTGGGGTTGCAGTTCATGACGACGCGGAAGCCTTCCTCGCAGCCTTGTTCGATGGCCAGGCGCTGGGCGGTGAACAGGATATGCCCGGCCAGGGCCTTGTCCTCTTCGGTCAGGTCGTTGAGGGTGCGGATGTGTTTCTTCGGGATGACCAGGAAATGGACCGGCGCCGCGGGGGCGATATCCTTGAAGGCCAGAATCTGGTCATCTTCGTAGATGATATCCGCCGGGATTTCCCGGTTGATGATTTTGAGGAATAGATCGTCCACAGCACTTGCTCCATGGTGAGTGTCCGGGCCGAGTGTACTGAGCCCGCTGCCACTCGCCCAGTGCTTATTCCATGCCGACCGGGCAGTAGCGGCGGTGGATCACGCCGGCCAGCTTGCGCGCCAACCAGCGCGGCAACAGGCGCGGGGCAAAGGCCAGCCAGCGGTTGCTGCGGCCTGGGATGATCCGCGCGCGGTTCTTGTCCAGGGCGCGTACGGTGTAAAGCGCGATCTCCTCGGGGCTCGGGCTGTTGCCGTCGAGGCGGGGAATGCGCCGGCGCGACGAGCGAACCGGCCCGGGGCACAGCACCGAGACTTTGATTCCGGTGCGCCCGAGCTCTTCGCGCAAGGCTTCGCTGAAGCTGAGCACATAGGCCTTGCTGGCGGCGTAGGCGGCCATCCAGGGGCCGGGCGCGACCCCGGCCAGGCCTGCGACATTGAGGATCTGCCCGCCACCCTGCACGGCCATCAGGTTGCCGATGGCATGGCACAGGCGGCTCAGGGCCAGGATATTGACCTCCAGCAGGTCCTGCTCGTCGGCCCATTCATGGGCAAGGAAGGGCCCGTAGGTGCGTTGGCCTGCGCAGTTGACCAGCAGGTCGATGCGCCGCTCGCCTTCCTCCAGCTCAAGCACGAACCCCGACAGGCGCAGCGGCTGGCTGAGGTCGCAGGCGCGGAACAGCACTTCCACGCCAAAACGTTGGGTCAGTTCGATGGCCACCGGCTCCAGCGTCTCGCGCTGGCGTGCCACCAGGATCAGATTGCGCCCGCGCCGCGCCAGGGCCTCCGCCAGGGCCAGGCCCAGGCCGGTGGAAGCGCCGGTAATCATGGCGTAACGGGTCATGCAAGGCTCCTGGGGCGTAAGGGGCGCCTAGTTTACAGCCTGGTTGGTTTGCTACAAGGCGTTGCTGCGTAGCTGCTGAGCGCGATCCAGGGCGCCTCGGTATTCGCTGTGCAGGCGTTCGATCAGGGCTGCGGCGCTGGGCAGGTCGTTGATCTCGCCGACGCCCTGGCCTGCGGACCAGACGGTTTTCCAGGCCTTGGCTTCCTCGTCCAGCGGCTTGAGCTTGCCGGCCTCATGGCTGCTGGCGAGCGCCGCCAGGTCGTAACCAGCCTGTTCCAGGCTTTGCCGCAAAAAGCTGGCCGGGATGCCGGATACCGCGGGCGTGTGGATGATATCGGCGGCGGTTGCGCCGAGGATCATCTGTTTATAGGCGTCCTGCGCCTGGCTCTCACGGGTGGCGATGAAGCGTGTGCCCATGTAGCCCAGGTCTGCCCCCAGCAATTGCGCCGCGAGCAGTTCGTGGCCGTGGTTGAGGCAGCCTGCCAGCAGCAGGGTCTTGTCGAAGAACTGGCGGATCTCGGCGATCAGGGCGAACGGGCTCCAGGTCCCGGCATGGCCACCCGCGCCTGCTGCCACGGCGATCAGTCCATCGACACCGGCCTCTGCCGCTTTCTGCGCATGGCGCCGGGTGGTCACGTCATGGAACACCAGGCCGCCGTAGCTGTGCACTGCGTCCACCACCTCCTTCACTGCACCGAGGCTGGTGATGACGATGGGCACGCGATGCTCGACGCACAGGGCCAGGTCGGCCTGCAGACGCGGATTGCTCGGATGGACGATCAGGTTGACTGCATAGGGTGCTGGCGCCTGCAACTGAGCCAGGCCTGCTTCGATCTCCTCCAGCCAGGCCTTGAAGCCTGCGCTGTCGCGCTGGTTGAGCGCAGGGAAGCTGCCCACCACACCGCTGGTGCAACAGGCCAGCACCAGTTGCGGATTGGAAATCAGGAACATCGGCGCGGCCACCAGTGGCAGGCGCAGCCGCTGTTGCAGCAAGGCGGGCAGGGACATGGCGAAACTCCTGTGCAGGGCGGGTTATCGTCAGAACGGTTTGACCACCACCAGAATTACGATCCCCAGCAGGATCAGTACCGGCGCCTCGTTGAACCAGCGGTAGTACACATGGCTGCGGGTATTGGTGCCGGCGGCGAAGCGTTTGCGCTGGGCGCCGCAGATATGATGGTAGGCGGTCAGCAGCACCACCAGGGTCAACTTGGCGTGCAGCCAGCCCTGGCTCAGCCAGCCGGGGTTGAGGTAGAGCATCCAGCCGCCGAACACATAGGTGGCGATCATCGCCGGGTTCATGATGCCCCGGTACAGCTTGCGCTCCATGGTGATGAAGCGCTCGAGGCTGATGCTGTCCTGGCTCTGGGCGTGGTAGACGAACAGGCGTGGCAGGTAGAACAGGCCGGCGAACCAGCAAACCACGCTGACGATGTGCAGCGCCTTGATCCATAGATAGAGCATGTGCGGTTCCTTCAGGTTTTCACGGTCGTGCGAATAGTAGTGGGCAAGCGCCGAAGGGTCATGGGAATAGTTGTTACAGGCCTGCCGGGCCCCTATTATCGTGCGCTTTCCAGTGGGCTCGTTGATAAGGGGCAAGCGTTATGATCAAGGTCGGTATCGTCGGCGGCACGGGTTACACCGGTGTCGAACTGCTGCGTCTGCTGGCGCAACATCCACAGGCCGAAGTGGCGGTCATCACTTCGCGCTCCGAAGCGGGCGTGGCGGTTGCCGACATGTACCCCAACCTGCGCGGCCACTACGACGGGCTGTGTTTCAGCGTGCCGGACAGCAAGGCGCTGGGCGCCTGTGATGTGGTGTTCTTCGCTACCCCGCATGGCGTGGCCCACGCCCTGGCCGGCGAGCTGCTGGCGGCGGGCACCAAGGTCATCGACCTGTCCGCCGACTTCCGCCTGCAGGACGCCGTGGAGTGGGGCAAGTGGTACGGGCAGCCGCACGGCGCGCCTGAACTGCTCAAGGACGCGGTCTACGGCCTGCCTGAAGTGAACCGCGAGAAGATCCGCCAGGCGCGCCTGATCGCCGTGCCCGGTTGCTACCCGACCGCTACCCAACTGGGCTTCCTGCCGTTGCTGGAAGCTGGCCTGGCCGACCCTTCGCGGCTGATCGCCGACTGCAAGTCCGGCGTCAGTGGTGCAGGCCGTGGTGCCGCCGTAGGTTCGCTGTTCTGCGAGGCCGGCGAAAGCATGAAGGCCTATGCAGTCAAAGGGCATCGCCATCTGCCGGAAATCAGTCAAGGCCTGCGTCTGGCCGCAGGCAAGGACATCGGCCTGACCTTCGTGCCTCACCTGACCCCGATGATCCGCGGCATTCACGCCACCCTTTATGCCAACGTCGTTGATACGTCGGTTGATTTGCAGGCGCTGTTCGAAAAACGCTATGCCAATGAACCGTTCGTCGACGTGATGCCGGCCGGCAGCCATCCGGAGACCCGCAGCGTGCGCGGCGCCAACGTCTGCCGTATCGCTGTGCACCGGCCGCAGGGTGGCGACCTGGTGGTGGTGCTGTCGGTGATCGACAACCTGGTCAAGGGCGCGTCCGGCCAGGCGGTGCAGAACCTGAACATCCTGTTCGGCCTGGACGAGCGCATGGGCCTTTCCCACGCCGGCCTGTTGCCGTAAGCCTGCACTGTTGCAAAGGGCCCGCCATGTGCGGGCCTTTTTCATGGGGCGACTAAAGCAGCACAATTGTTGACCGATTTTCTCGGACAAGCGGATAATACGCGCCATCGAGTTTTATGGCGGCACTGCGCCGGGAGAATCAGCATGAGCGTCGAAACCTTCACCCCCACGGCTTTGGAGTTCACCCCAGGGGCTGCACACAAGGTGAAGACCCTGGTCAGCGAAGAGGGCAACGAGCGTCTGAAGCTGCGCGTTTTCGTGACGGGCGGTGGTTGCTCGGGCTTCCAGTACGGCTTCACCTTCGATGAAGACGTGGCCGAGGATGACACTATCGTCGAGCGTGAAGGTGTCGCGCTGGTGGTCGACCCGATGAGCTTCCAGTACCTGGCGGGCGCCGAAGTGGACTACCAGGAAGGCCTGGAAGGTTCGCGCTTCGTGATCAAGAACCCGAATGCCAGCACCACCTGTGGCTGCGGTTCGTCGTTTTCGATCTGATCTGTGGGCTGACATGAAAACGCCGCGCATTTGCGCGGCGTTTCGCATTGTGCGGCTGGTTACGCGGGATAGATGGCGCCGAGGACGCGCAGGCCCCTGGCGGCGGTGACGCTGGGCCGGTTGGCGGGGATGCGTTCCAGGCAGCAATGGGCCAGCCAGGCAAAGGCCATGGCCTCGACCCAGTCCGGATCGACACCGTGTGCCGCGGTGCTGGACACCTGGGCACCCGGCAGCAGTTGCGCCAAGCGCGCCATCAGCGCGCCGTTGCGGGCGCCTCCGCCGCACACCAGCAAGGCTTCGGTGCCTTGTTGAGCCTGGCCTAGCGAGTCGATGATGCTGCGTGCGGTCAGCTCCAGCAGGGTGGCCTGTACATCTTCGTCGCGGTAGCTGGGCAGTTGGGCGAGATGGCCGTCGAGCCAAGGCAGGTTGAAGACCTCGCGGCCGGTGCTTTTCGGGCCGCTGCCAGCGAAGAACGGGTCGCTCAGCAGTGCATTGAGCAAGCCCGGCTGTACCGCCCCGCTGGCCGCCCAGGCGCCATCGGCATCAAATACCTGGCCGCGCTTGCGCTCGATCCAGGCATCCAGCAGCACATTGCCCGGCCCGCAGTCGAAGCCATGCACTGGCTTGTCCTTCTCGATCAGGCTGAGGTTGCTGAAACCGCCCACATTGAGAATCGCCAGTCGCTGGCCTAGATGGCCGAACAGCGCTTCATGGAAGGCCGGCACCAGCGGCGCGCCCTGGCCGCCCGCGGCCACGTCGCGGCGCCTGAAGTCACCGACCACGCAGATGCCGGTCAGCTCGGCCAGCAGCGCCGGGTTGCCGATCTGTACCGTGAAGCCGCGGGCGGGTTCGTGGCGAATGGTCTGCCCATGGCTGCCGATGGCGTCGATGGCATCGGGCAGCAGGCCTTGTTCGCGCAGCAGGTAGTTGATCCCTTCGGCGGCGAGGGTTGCCCAGTGGTTCTCCGCCAGTGCCGCGCGGGCGATCTCGTCGGGGCCGCTGGCGCAGAGGCCAAGCAGCTGCTGGCGCAGGTCGGTGGGCATGGGGATGTAGTGGGTGGCGAGCAGCCGAAGCTGCTCGCGTTGTTCGATCAGGGCAATGTCCAGGCCATCAAGGCTGGTCCCGGACATCACGCCAAGATAAAGCGCCATGTGGTCAGCGCTTGTTGGCGGCGAGCAGGGTGGCCTTTTCCTGATCCATACGGGCGATCAAGGGTTGGCTCTGCTGGTTGAAGCGCGCGCGCTCAGCCTTGGCGATCGGGTCGGCCATCGGCACCTTCTGGCTCAGTGGGTCGACGTGCACGCCGTTGACCTGGAACTCGTAGTGCAGGTGTGGACCGGTCGACAGGCCGGTAGTGCCGATGTAGCCGATGACCTGGCCTTGTTTGACGCTGCTGCCGGTCTTGATGCCCTTGGCGAAGCCCTGCATGTGGCCGTACAGCGTCTTGTACGCGTTGCCGTGGGCAATGATCACGGTGTTGCCATAGCCACCACGGCGCCCGGCCAGCTCGATGCGCCCATCGCCGGCGGCCTTGATCGGTGTGCCGCGCGGGGCGGCGTAATCGACACCCTTGTGGGCGCGGATCTTGTTCAGGATCGGGTGTTTGCGGCCGGCGGAAAAGCGCGAACTGATGCGGGCGAAGTCCACCGGCGTACGGATGAACGCCTTGCGCAGGCTGTTGCCGTCGGCTGTGTAGTAGTTGGTGTTGCCTTGCTTGTTGGTGTAGCGCACGGCGGTGTAGGTCTTGCCGCGGTTGGTGAAGCGGGCCGACAGGATGTTGCCGGTACCGACCACCTTGCCGTCCATCATCTTTTGCTCGTAGACCACGTCGAATTCGTCGCCCGGGCGGATGTCCTGGGCGAAGTCGATGTCGTAACCGAGGATGCGTGCCATGTCCATTGTCATGCTGTGGGACAGGCCCGCGCGCTGGGCCGAGGCCGAAAGCGAACTCTTGATAACGCCGTGGGCGTAGGCGGTGCGCATGACCGGCTTGCTGACTTCGCGATCGAAGCTGAAGCCCTTGTCGGTGCGGGTCAGGCGGATGGTTTCGAGGTTGCTGACCTTGCTGTGCAGGCTGGTCAGTTGGCCGTTCTTGTCCAGTTCGAACTGCAGCACCTGGCCATGCTTGAGCTGGCTGAACTGCTTGGCTTGCTTGTTGCTCGCCAGCAGGTCGTGGACGGCGTTGGCCGGCAGGCCGACCTTGTTGAACAGTGTGGAGAGCGTATCGCCGCGGGCTACGACTACCTCGCGGTGGCCGGGGGCCTTGTCTTCCTGTTTGGCGACTGGGGCGGGCTCTGGCTTGCTCTCGGGCTTGGCCTGGGCGGTGTCCGCTTCATCGCCTTCGATCTGGGCGAAGGGCGAGTCGGTGTGTTGTTCGGACTGCACCAGTGGCGCGACGCGGGACTCTTCCTTCAGCTGCTCTGCCGGGCTCTCCAGCTCCAGGCTGAGCGTGGTTTTCTTGGCTTCTACTTCGCTGGAAGGGAATACCAGCAAGGCCAGGCTGAGGAGAGCAGCGATGCCGCTGGCGGCCAACAGATGGCTTTTCGGATAAAGCGGGGGCGCTTTAGGCGTTTCGTTGGTCATAAGTGAGGTGACTTTGAAAAGGGTGAAGTGGAAAAGATGAATGACATGATGAAGATGAAATAACTGTATAAAATATAACCAAAACCATTCTCGCGCAAGGGCGCGTAGACGTTGCGTTGCGCCGTTCGGGTCACATTCCGTTGCGAAACTTGTATTTGATGGCCGATCTTGTATGGTTGGCTCCCCTTGAATCTGAGCCTTGCGGGTCTGTCTATGAAGTCTGTTGAAGAGCAGCTGGCGCTAATCAAGCGCGGTGCGGAAGAGGTATTGGTCGAGTCGGAACTGGTGGAGAAGCTCAAGCGCGGCCAACCGCTGCGTATCAAAGCGGGCTTCGACCCTACCGCGCCGGACCTGCACCTGGGCCACACGGTGCTGATCAACAAGCTGCGCCAGTTCCAGGATCTGGGTCACCAGGTGATCTTCCTGATTGGTGACTTCACCGGCATGATCGGTGACCCGAGCGGCAAGAGTGCTACTCGCCCGCCGCTGACTCGCGAACAGGTGCTGGATAACGCCGAGACCTATAAGCAGCAGGTGTTCAAGATTCTTGACCCGGCCAAGACCGAGGTTGCGTTCAACTCCACCTGGATGGATAAGCTCACGCCGGCTGATTTCATCCGCCTGGCCTCGCAGTACACGGTCGCGCGCATGCTCGAGCGTGACGACTTCGATAAGCGCTACAGCAGCAATCAGCCGATCGCGATCCATGAGTTCCTCTATCCGCTGGTACAGGGCTATGACTCGGTGGCGCTGAAGGCGGACGTCGAGCTGGGTGGTACGGACCAGAAGTTCAACCTGTTGATGGGGCGTGAGCTGCAGCGCTCTTATGGCCAGGAGGCTCAGAACATCGTCACCATGCCGCTGCTCGAAGGGCTTGATGGCGTGAAGAAGATGTCCAAGTCGTTGGGCAACTACGTCGGTATCCAGGAAGCGCCGGGTGTGATGTTCAGCAAGCTCGTGTCGATTCCGGACACCTTGATGTGGCGTTACTTCGAGCTGCTCAGCTTCCGTTCCATGGAAGAGATCGACCAGTTCCGTGCAGATGTGGCGCAGGGCGCGAATCCGCGTGACATCAAGATCAAGCTGGCGGAAGAAATCGTTGCGCGCTTCCATGGTGAAGAGGCTGCTGCCAGCGCTCACCGTGCGGCGGGTAATCGGATGAAGGAAGGCGAGCTGCCTGAGGATCTGCCCGAGATCGAAGTCGCTGCGGCTGAAAGCTTGCCGATTGCTGCTGTGTTGAACCGGGCTGGGCTTGTGAAAAACTCGGCTCAGGCACGGGATCTGCTCAGTGCTGGTGCCGTGAAGGTTGATGGTGCAGTGGTTGAGCGTGATTTCATGTTTGCCCTGGGCGCTACCCATGTGTGCCAGGCGGGCAAAAAGGCCTTTGGGCGAGTTACTCTCAAGGCTGAGTGATCTCCTGGTGGCGTAGCTATATAGAAGCGGGGAGGCCGACAGGCCTTCCCGCTTTGTTTTTGAGGCAAATGAAGCTTTCTTGAAATTAAAGGTTGACGGGGTTTCAGATCCCCTTATAATGCGCCCCACTTCCAGCGACAACGGAACGTAAAACTCCTTGAAATTCAATGAGTTAAGCGAATCGAAAGCTCCGGAAGCGTTTCGGTCTCACGATCGGCAGCGGTGAAAAAGGTGGTTGACAGCAGGTTGTAACGCTGTATGATTCGCCTCCCGCTACGAG